>JAFDFH010000442.1 GCA_019309945.1 Deltaproteobacteria bacterium | reverse complement strand
GAACGCTGGGGAAGGTACAGCTTTCTAAGCGCCTCCGCCCGCTGTCATGTTCGCGTCTATCAAGATCATGTGGAAATACTTGAAAACGGCAATTCAAGACAAATTTTCCATGAAGGTGACCCCTTGGGGGTTTTGAGAGATTTAATGGGCCGGTTCCGACCGGCCGAGGTTGCGGGTCTTCCGAGGTTCTGGGGGGGGCTGGTCGGGTACTTAACTTATGAAATGGTTTCTTTTTTCGAATCGATTCCGAACAAATTACCAGCAAACAAACCTTTGGCCCATTTTATTATACCCGATGAAATTCTGATCTTTGACAATATCCGACATACGTTACTCGGCGTTGTCATCTCGTTTCCCGACGGGGAAAAGGACCCGGAAGAGGAATTCCGGAATGCATCCGAACGGGTCCAAGCTTTGCTGGAAGTAACGGCCTTACCGGTAACCACTGAAAATGACGGCACAAGCCAATGCGGGGGTGTCCTGTCCGCACAACAGGAAGACAGCGTTTATCGGTCTCTCGTTCAAAAAGTAAAGGGATACATCCGGGCCGGCGAAGTCATACAGACAGTTATCTCTCAGCCTTTTGTGTGTACCTCGTCCCCTGATCTCTGGTCCCTTTACAGGGCCCAGCGCTTCATCAACCCTTCACCCTATCTCTTTTTTCTCCACCTGGATGATACGGCCCTCGTCGGCTCTTCCCCGGAAACAATGGTACGGGTGGAAAACGGGATTGCGACCCTTCGCCCCATCGCCGGCACCCGCCCCCGAGGAAAAAATGAGCAGGAAGACAGGGCCCTGGCCAATGAACTTCTCCAGGATGAAAAAGAACGGGCCGAACATCTGATGCTGGTGGATTTAGGACGCAATGACCTGGGACGCGTCGCAGAGGTCGGTACGGTGCAGGTAACCGACTTGATGGTCGTTGAACGCTATTCCCACGTGATGCATCTGGTATCCAATATCTGTTGTGATCTGCGCACCGATTGCGATGCATGGGACCTACTTAAAGCCACATTTCCGGCCGGAACCTTATCAGGGGCTCCCAAAGTAAGGGCCATGGAAATTATTGCCGACCTCGAAAAGGAACATAGAGGGCCTTATGGAGGTGCCGTTGGTTATATTTCATTTACCGGAAATATGGATATGGCCATTATCATCCGGACCGCTTGTATTGAAGACGGGCAACTGACCGTCCGCGCCGGCGCAGGCTTGGTGGCCGATTCCGATCCGGAACGTGAACGGGTGGAAACAGTCAATAAAGCAATGGCCATCCAGAAGGCCCTGCAACTTATGCAGCGAGACCTTTGAAAAACGCCCCCTTTTGCCCAATTCCGGCGTCAGGTTCAAATTTTAATCCTCAAAATACACTATGTATTCCTGTGGTTAAAATTTTCGCCTTCCTTGGCCTTGAACAAAATGGAACATTTTTCAAAGGTCTCGCAGCGAAGCGCAGGGCACATCGTGAAAAAAAGGGAAAAAAATGATTTTCATGATCGACAACTATGATTCATTTACTTACAATCTGGTGCAATACCTGATGCAGCTGGGTGCAGCGGTCAAAGTGTTTCGAAATGACGCCGTATCGATTTCAGACCTTTTTTCGATTCGTCCTTCCGGCATCGTCATTTCACCCGGACCAGGTCGCCCTGAAGCAGCCGGATTGTCACTTTCGGTTGTAAACCACTTTTCAGGACAGATCCCTATCCTGGGCGTGTGTCTCGGTCACCAGGCCATTGCCGTGGCCTTCGGCGGAAAAGTCATATCCGCCAGGCGACTCATGCACGGAAAGACGTCCACCATAACCGCTGATGGAAAGATGCTGTATGAGGGTATCCGCAAACCGTTTCAGGCCATGCGTTATCATTCCCTCGCGGTTGCAAGGCAAGATCTTCCCGCTTGTCTGGAAATAAGCTCTGAATCGGAAGAAGGGGAAATTATGGGCATCCGCCATCAAAATCATCCCACCGAAGGGATTCAGTTTCACCCGGAATCCATCATGACGCCTATAGGGAAGCGGCTTCTAAGGAATTTTCTTAAAACAACCCAGGGAATGAATCATGGGACGCAGGAGTAAAGGAGAACCTACAATTATGTTTCGGGAAAAGCTAAACAAAATCGTTCAAGGGAAGGATCTGAATGAAACAGAAATGTCTCAATTAATAACGGATATTTTTTCGGGCAATGTGACGGACGCCCAGATTGGTGCGTTCATGGCAGCGCTTGCCACCAAAGGTGAAACCTTTGAAGAACTGGCGGGCGCAGCGCAAGCCATGCGCCGGAAGGCCCTTCGCATTCAGGCTTCGGCTGCCACAGTTGTGGACACTTGCGGAACCGGTGGCGATGGAGCCCAAACGTTTAACATTTCAACCACAACAGCCTTTGTCGTCGCAGGCTGTGGGGTAACGGTGGCAAAACACGGCAATCGTTCCATATCGAGCCAGTGCGGAAGCGCAGATCTCCTTGAAGCCCTGGGCGTAAAGCTGGATACGAATCCCGAGATTGTTGAAGAAGCGATTCAGGAGATCGGTATCGGTTTCCTCTTTGCACCGCTTTATCATAGCGCGATGCGGTTTGCTGCCAATGCAAGAAAAGAGGTGGGACTTCGAAGCATTTTCAACATGCTGGGACCACTTACAAATCCCGCCGCTGCCAACTGCCAGCTGTTGGGCGTGTATGCACCCGAGCTGACGGAAATGTTCGCTCGGGCACTCCTGCTCCTGGGGGCCCAACGAGCGTTTGTGGTCCATGGACACGACGGACTTGACGAAATTTCGGTTTGCGCACCCACGCGTATTTCTGAAGTTAAAGACGGTCTCATCCGCACGTATGA
>JAFDFH010000089.1 GCA_019309945.1 Deltaproteobacteria bacterium | reverse complement strand
TAGACCATCCGCCACAGGGTTTCGATGATCTCGATTTTTTCTTCTATTGAATAATTTTCATTGATCAGCCTGGAAAACTGCCAGAGATCGACGCTTCCCGCCAACTCTTTATCGGCTTCGGCAAGCAGGATGTCGGCGTTTTCCTGGGATAAACCGTATTTTTTTTTCATAATAGAGAGAATCGTGTCCATCTCCGCTTGGGTAAACGTTTCATCAATGCGGGCCATCTCCAGAAAGAGGGCACAAGTTGCTACGCGCACGTCGTGCCCCGTTTTTTGGTTTTCATCTTTAGAAACTTCAGCTGAACCTCTGCTGAAAAAACGTTTTACGATGTCAAGCATTCGACATTCTCCTTTTAAGGCGAGTAGGCCTTACCCCCTTGATCTTTTCATAAGATCTTTTTAAAAATAAGGCCGGATATTTCCTGAAAATACCCGAACTAATCAAGTTCTGCTCCAGTGCAATACAATACCGAGGCGGGTATGTACAGGATTTGCATGTCCAGGGTCTTTTTTTCCTGTAAAAAGTCTTTAGTAATGACCAGACCTTTTTTAAAGTTTGTATGTTTTGCAAGGGTATTAAATGTTTTGGGATACGCCTTTTGACCGCTGATTCTGTATTTCACCTCAATCGGGATAATCTTATTCCCTTTAACAAATATGAAATCAATCTCAGAACCGCTTGTGGTACGGTAAAACCAGAGGCGATCCTTCTCAACCGACTTGATAAGCTCTGAAAAAACAAAATTTTCAATCATCGCTCCGATGTCCGCTCTGTTATCAAGGGGCTGAAACTCACCGAAAACAGCATTCCTAAGCCCGGTGTCGTAAAAATAGAGTTTCGGAGTCTTAATGATGGCCTTGCCCAGGTTTGCAAAATAGGGACGCAGGAAGGCGATGACATATGTTTCCTCAAGAGCCAGTAGATATTTTTCAACAAAATGACGGCTGAGACGAACATTTTTTGCCACCTCGTTTATCTTGCAAAGGGAAGCGGTCTGAGCGGAAATAAATTGAACCATTCTGTTAAATCCGGAAACATCTTCGACTTTTAAAAAATCGCTGATATCTTTTTGAATATACGAATTATATATCTCTTTTAACAAAATTATCTTATCTTCAAAGCTGTCCGCTACAACGACGCCTGGATATCCGCCAAAGCGAACAAATTCCTCCATAAGTCGTTGATATCCGCCTGCTTCAAATTTCAATGCCTGTGCCGGACTATCCGGAGGTTCAACCCCTTTAAACTTCAAAAACTCATAGTAGGAGACAGGATACAATTCAAAAAGTGTTTTCCTGCCGGTGAGAGTCTCCTTTGTCTGCCCTTTTATCTGAAGAGAGGAGGAACCTGAAACGATGAACTTAATATCATGCCCAAGATCATAATACCTTTTAATCAGAAGGCCAGCTTCAGGTATTCGTTGGGCTTCATCGAGAAAAATGTATGTTCGTTTAGCAGTGACACCGTAAGATTTTATAAAGTTAAAAAAATCCCGGTCGTTCTCCACGAGATCAATCAGGCTGAAAGCGTCAAAATTGAAATAGAAAATCTGTTTGGGGTCTACTTCTTTGTCGGCAAGAAGTTTTTCAATCATCTTTTTGATCAAAAATGTTTTTCCAACCTGCCTTGCGCCTAAAAGCACCGTTATTTTCTTTTTATGAAGGTCCTCAATAAGCGTGCTAAAAATGCTTCTTTTAATATATGGTTCATCAGGGAATGTGTATCCAGGACTGCGCCATGGATTTTGGAGGTCAAATGTATCCTTCATATATGCCTCGTTGAGTTAGGACTTAAATATACCCTGGTATATTGCAACATTAAACAATAAAAGTCAAGATGAAACTAGCCTTTTTACGAATTCATCAAAAATTTTTTCAACTGGCTAAAGAAAAAGAGTTGATCAAAATCTTTTGAAAAACAATACTTTTTTCTAATTTGTAATAAAGGAGACAATACGAAAAATTTATAAAAAGTGTAAAATCGATTGGGGCAACAGCCTGTCGAGGTTTGACTCTGGATTTCACAGATTACGTTTGATTTTGCTTGATAATGCGGTTAATCTCATTGGCGAATACGGGTGTTATGCGCTCCGCATCAATGCGATCAAGGGGGAAAGCATGGCAGAGATTATTTTGTCGATCGATCAGGGGACGACGGGAACTACAGTTGTTCTTCTGGATCCGGAATTAAATATTTGCGCCCATGGATATAAGGCCTTTCGTCAGATATATCCAAAGCCGGGATGGGTCGAACATGATCCTGAGGATATCTGGAAATCCGTTTTAGATGCGGTTCAAGTGGCTTTGCAAAATAGTGGGATTTCGTCTTCAGATATCGGAGCCATCGGTATAACCAATCAGCGCGAAACCAGTCTCATTTGGAACAGCACTAATGGTATACCGTACCATAACGCCATTGTGTGGCAGTGCCGCCGTACGGCTGCAATATGTAACCAGTTAAAACGGGATGGACATGAAGCGCTGTTTCATCAGAAAACCGGTCTTTTGATTGACCCTTATTTCAGCGGGACGAAGCTAAAGTGGCAGTTTGACAACATCCCGGGGCTTCGTGAGGAGGGAGCTTCGGGAAGGGCTGTGGCCGGCACAATTGATACCTTTCTAATCTGGAAGCTGACAGGCGGTCGGTCCCACGCAACCGACGCAACCAACGCCTCAAGAACAATGTTGATGAACCTTGACACACTGCAATGGGATGAACAGCTTTGCTCGATTCTCGACGTGCCGTTAAATGTGCTGCCCGAGATCAGAGGGTGTTCCGACAACTTTGGTCATACCAAGGATGTTCCCGGCTTACCCGACGGTATCCCGATTTGTGGGGTAGCGGGAGATCAACAGGCCGCCCTTTTCGGTCAGATCTGCTTTAAAACGGGTGAGGCTAAATGCACTTACGGGACAGGTGCTTTTCTTTTGATGAATACCGGAGATATTCCCGTATTCAGTAAAAACCGGTTGATTACAACAGTGGCCTGGAAACTTGGTGTAGAAACAACCTATGCGCTTGAAGGTTCCGCTTTCATCGCGGGTTCGGCGGTCCAATGGTTGCGTGACGGTCTGCAACTGATAGATAACGTAGCACAAAGTGAGGAATTGGCAAACCAGGTTCCAGATACAGGCGGCGTAACCGTCGTTCCCGCTTTCGTGGGTATCGGTGCACCCCATTGGCGGGCCGAAGCACAGGGCCTGATAACCGGTTTGACGTTAGGTACCAGACGTGCCCACCTGGTGCGGGCGATATTGGAAGGGATTGCGTTGCAAAGTATGGAAATTTTGCAGGCCATGGAATCCGACTGTGGGCGGAAACTTGTTGAGCTCAAGGTTGATGGTGGTGCCAGCGCAAATAATTTACTCATGCAGATGCAGGCCGACTTTATGGGGTGTCGGATCGTACGGCCGAAGATGGTTGAAACGACCGCGTTGGGTGCCGCTTTTTTTGCAGGTTTGGGAGCCGGGATATGGAACGGATTTGAGTCTATCTCCAAGGCGTGGAAGGAAGATCGCACCTTTTTCCCATCTATCAGCGCTGAGGAGCATGCGGCCGTATTGAAACGCTGGGGTGAAGCTATAAAAAAGGCCTGATCCGAATATTTCGTGAAGTAGATATTTTTATGGCCGTTATTCCTGTTTTGCAAGGCGTTCGATTGATTCCAGAACGACCTTCTGAATCCCTTCAATTCCGATGTTTTTTCTTTCAACCACAGGAAGGCCGGTGTATTCACTGATTTCTGCGATATCCTCCGAATAGTCGTCCAAATCCCCAAGCGTATCGAGCAGGAACAATCCAGTCAGTAAACTGAACTCCTCCTGGGCCTCTTCGATGTTTTTGTTTTTATCCCGGTTTCCAAACTCCAATTCGATCCATGCCGGGTTCAGGAAAAAGTATTCGTGTTTCGGGTCTATTTCGAGAAGTTTTCCCTTTCCGCCCAGGAGGCAATCGATACAGTTGAGGGCATCCACCCTCACCAATCCATAATTTTCCGTCAGTGCTTTCATCTCATTTTGAAACCCAAGACATACATCTCCGTAGATGATGACAATATTGTTTTGCTGTTTTTGCCTTCGATCTCCAATTGCTTTCTTTAGCGCGTCCTCAAGGCATTTTGGATCGTTGTGAAGACCTGGATCAAGATACTCGATATCAACGCTTAGCTTAGCATCCTCGACAATTCGTTCCAGTTCTTGTCGGAAAATACCACAAGCAATCAGGCAAGGTCGCCGGGCTTCATTCATGCTGGTGTCCTCCACTAAGTTTTAAAGTCTCAATTCACATATTGAGACCTTTGAAAAACGCCCCCTTTTGCCCTATTCCGGCGTCAGGCTCAAATTTTAATCCTCAAAATACTCAATGTATTCCTGTGGTTAAAATTCTCGCCTTCCTTGAACTTGAACAAAATAGAACATTTTTCAAAGGTCTTATATTGGATCGAAAGAACATAGAGAATTCGATCGTTGGTGTCAATAACGATGATATTAATATCAATCCGTCATTTAAGCGCGTGAGCTAATTTTAAAACGTCCCATTTTCGTAACGAATTGGGGTACCGCATGAATAGCAGGAATACGCATCTATTAAGTGACTTTTGTGTTTGCAAAGAAGTCGCTGTCTTGACAAATTGCGCACCTGTGGATATTCTGTCGGCTGAAAAAAAACGGATTGAACTTACGACCTCTGTGATTACTGCCCGGGTTAGGATATAAAAATGGTAACTACTCAGGTGGACAGGCTGAAGGCTGAAGACTGTTAGGAAAAAGCGCATTTTAAAGCCATTTTTGATACAAGAATCAGATAGTTCCGTCAAAGTACGGAAATTGTGCTTTTCCGACCCCTTCAGCCTTCAGTCTAAACAGCTTCAGCCTGACTACGTGAGTAGTTACTAAAAATGAATGAATAAAGGGAGATGATGCACAACAATACATTAATATACGGAATTGCTCAAGAACAGAACATGAATGCACATCAGGTTCAGGCGGTAGCTGCCCTTCTGGCGGAGGGTGCGACAGTTCCGTTTATCGCGCGTTACCGCAAAGAAGCTACCGGAAGTCTCGATGAAGTCGCTGTTACGGCGATCAGGGACAGGCTGAGCCAGCTCAGGGAACTGCAAGAACGCAAGGGAGCGATTCTCAAATCGCTTGAAAAACATGATCACCTGACGGATGACCTGCAGGAAAGGGTTCTGGCCGCGGGATCCATGGCCGTCCTGGAGGATATATATCTTCCTTATAAGCCGAAACGACGGACACGGGCTGTTAGGGCAAAAGAAAAAGGGCTTGAACCGTTGGCGATGATGATTCTTGAGCAGAAAGGAGTGAATCCGGACAAAGCGGCGGAATCTTTCATCGAACCTGAAAAGGAGGTTGCGTCCGTTGAGGAGGCCCTGGCCGGGGCCCGGGATATAATCGCGGAAATCATAAATGAGAATGATGCGGCGAGGGCCGGACTGAGGAATCTTTTTTTCATAAAAGCCACGATTACAAGCCGGGTTGCTTCAGGCATGGAGGAAAAGGGGGCCAAATTCAGGGACTATTTCGACTGGGAGGAACCGGTTGCCGGTGTTCCTTCGCACCGGATGCTGGCCATGCGACGGGGTGAAAAAGAAGACTTTCTGAACCTTGACATATTGCCGGACGAAGAGATGGCCACAGCGATACTTGAGAGCTTGTTTGTTAAAGGGCAGGGGGGTGATTCCACGCAGGTGAAGCTGGCCGTAAAGGACGGCTACAAGCGTCTTCTGGCCCGTTCAATGGAAACTGAAGTCAGGCTCCACGCAAAAGAACGGGCTGACACGGATGCGATAAAAGTATTCGCCGAAAACCTTCGCCAGGTCTTGCTCTCCCCGCCGCTGGGAGCAAAACGCGTCATGGGAATAGACCCGGGATTCAGAACCGGATGCAAAGTTGTCTGTCTGGACCCACAGGGGAAACTGCTTCATCATGATACCGTGTATCCTCATATGTCCGAAAAAAAGGCTCTTGCGGAAACCGATCGGATAAAATCCCTGTGTGAACAGTTTGAGATTGAGGCCATTGCCGTGGGCAACGGTACGGCCGGCAGAGAGACCGAAGCCTTTGTCAAGGCTATTCCTTTTTCAACACCTGTGCAGGTTGTAATGGTCAATGAAAGCGGCGCCTCGATATATTCCGCTTCTGAAACGGCAAGGGAAGAGTTCCCGGATCATGATCTAACTGTACGCGGGGCGGTCTCCATCGGAAGACGCCTGATGGATCCGCTTGCAGAGCTTGTGAAAATCGATCCAAAATCAATCGGTGTCGGTCAGTATCAGCATGATGTTGATCAGAAGGCTCTGAGACAGACCCTTGATGATGTTGTAATGAGTTGTGTTAACGGCGTCGGGGTTGATCTAAACCGGGCCAGTGTGCAGCTCCTTACGTATGTTTCAGGGTTGAACGCCGGGATTACTAAAAATATTGTCGCGTGTCGTGAGGCGAATGGGCCGTTCGTATCCAGGAAGCAGCTGGCCGATGTGCCGCGCCTCGGCCCCAAGGCCTTTGAACAATCTGCGGGCTTTTTAAGGATTCCTGATGGTGAAAACCCGCTGGATGCGTGTGCTGTGCATCCTGAAAGTTATCATATCGTTGAAGCCATGGCTGAAAACCTTGGGATCACGGTCGTTGATATCATGAACACCCCTGAAATCAGGGATCGAATAGATGTTTCAAAATATGTTACGGATTCAGTGGGAATCCCCACGCTGAACGATATCCTGGATGAACTGGCGAAACCGGGGCGTGACCCGAGGGAAGAATTTGAAGAATTCGCATTTGCTGATGGTATTGAAAAAATCGAAGACCTGCGATCGGGAATGAAAATCCCCGGGATCGTGACCAATATCACTGCTTTCGGTGCTTTTGTTGATATCGGCGTGCATCAGGACGGTCTTGTTCATATCAGCCAGATGGCAGACAGGTTTGTGAAAAATCCCGCAGATATTGTAAAAGTTCACCAAAAGTTATCCGTAACCGTGCTTGACGTCGACCTTGCCAGAAACAGGATTTCGCTCTCAATGAAATCCCATACCGGCAAGTCAGGCAGTGGTGTGGAAAACCCGGACGTGCAAAAGGCTCAAAACCGCGGCCCGAAACCAAAAGAGCAGAACAAGAAGGAGGTGAGCAGCCGGAATAGGTCATTTAATAGCCCGTTAGCTGAAGCCTTAATAAAAAGCGGGCTAAAATAAACAGCTGCATCATTTGCCGGCACGGCATGTTATCTCACAGCGTCGGCAGTACTTAATGAGTGCATAGGGCTCATGATCGCCGCTGGTTTTAATCACATCAGCATTTTTAATGTCTTTTTCCATCTGGATATTGCACAAGGTCCGGCTATAACATCCGTTACGTCCGGGGAGGTCAGCTATATCCATTTCACCAGGAGAGCAAATGACGCGGGAAAAGGCATTCCGAGGACAAATCTGCATGCAGGGTGCGTCACAGTCTTCACAGGGGTTAAAATCCATGGGACCGTTGGGCGCAAGTTCAGCATCAAGCAGCATGGCTCGAAGCCGAACCCTTGGTCCAAATTCCGGTGTCACCAACAGGTTGTTTTTACCGATGCAACCCAATCCGGCCATGACGGCTGCATCCTTAAGGAATATGCCTCCTCTTTCAACATGATAGGGCAAAGGGTGTGTATTGATATTCAATTCCTGCTCCACCCATTGGGCTAATGTGTTAATAATTTTGATTAAAATGCGATTTCCTTTGGTTCCTTGATGCCCATCCCACCAATCCAGATCAGGTTTATCCGCTTCATGGGCGATGGCGATGACCACTGCAGACCGAGCGCCTTCCGGCCATTCAATTTCTCCCAGCTTTTTTTCATGATTGCGATCACGCGATAAGACCCATGCATGGTGGCTCATTTTCCCGTAAATGCGATGGGAAGGCGAATGCTTTAATACAGCGACGTTTGCAATTCCTGCCAGCGCCGCACCGTGTGATTTGGCCGCTTTGATGATTGTGTCAGTCAGCTTGTCATTGCTCGCATTCAAAAATTTCATGGTAGGTCTCGTTCTCGTAGTCGAGATCAAGGCCTGCGAAAAATTTTACCGCAGGCATATAGTTGATATTCCGAGGATAAAATTTTGAGCATAACGCCGAGATCGGGCAAAAAGACCGTTTCTGGATGGGCACTAACTATACCAGCCCTTTGACGGTTGCGATTACTCTCACGATTTTTGCAAAGGCAATCGGGTCGCGGCCCATGCGGCCTGCTCCCAGACCGTCCACATCCGGCGAAACCAGCAGTCTCTCGGCGTGTTCCGGCGCCACGCTGCCACCATAGATAATGCGGACCTGTCCGGCGACATCGGCGCCATACTCCTGTTCAATCCATCGGCGGATGAACGCGCAGCCTGCGGCGATGGCATCGGAGGAAGCAGGTTGCTCAGCTCCAATTGTCCACTCGGGTTCATAACATATGGCCAGCCGGGCGGCTTGCTCAGGCCCACAACCCGCAAACAGATCGGGAAGTCGCATTGCCAGAGCTTTCGCCACACGATCACGCTCCTTAGCTGCTTCACCCATCATAAGGATCGGGCGGAGCCCTGCCTGAAAACCGGCATGCATCTTTGTATTGACATCCGTGTCTGTTTCCCCCCTGAGACGCCGGGTCTCCCAATGGCCGAGCATGATCCATTTACATCCGGCATCCGCCAGCAAAGATGCGGAAATTTCACCGGTGTGTGCAATCCCGCGAGCTGCGTATAGATTTTGAGCACCCAGCTCGACGGGAGCGCCGGTCAGTTCTTGCGATATTGCATAAAGCCCGGTATAGGGCGGGCAGATCACGACGTTTACCGATCCTGCGAGATTGCTCACAGCAATACGAAATTTTCCGATAAACGCAAGGCTTTCGGAAATCGTCATCGCCATTTTCCAATTGGCGAGTGCGAGTGGTTTACGAGGGGCCATATTTTTTACTTCAGATCAAACCAGAAGGTCCTCGCGGTGCAATGTTTCCGCTATATCGCCAAGCTCCAGCTCTTGCAGTAATGCCGCTGTCTGGTACCCGGTGGAAACGTCCCATCCACGAATTTGGTAGTACTCATCTTTCATTTTTTCAAATGCGTTTCTGTCAAGAACCATACTCTTTCTGGAGAAGACTTCACCATTTTTGCCTGGTACCAGGCACTCAGGATTGCCGAATTCGGCTTTGAGGGGAACCGTAAAGTTGAATTCTTCTACGGTGTCAAGCTCTCGCCCTTTACGGGTTTCCCTGATGCGAACGGCTCTTTGTAAGTTAAAATTGCGTTCTGCAAGTTTATATAACTCCTGTTCGCTCATATCAATTCCCGTAACAGCCGAACAAATTTGACTTTCCAACGTCGGGTCGCCCACATGATCTTCAGTTACCGGACTGTGAATGATAGGCCAGGAAAAATCACACAGAATCAAGGATTCCTTGGCATACTGACGGTCTTGAATCTTAGCGGCGCACAATGCCTTGCCTTCGTAGGTAGAGAAGTCGGCGGCAATCTCGCCCCCCCAGAATTTTTTAGCTATGGCCCGGATGACACTGGTCGTCATATAGTTGTGGCGTGTCATCAGGTTGCCCATTCCCGCCTCGCGGGAGGCCCACAATAAAACCGGTAAACCCAGCTCATGAAGCTGTTGGATGGGCATCCTGGATTCCATTGCGTAGAGGAGTCCGGTGGTAATGTGGAGCCTGGGAGCATAGGGAGAATCTTCGCCTGTTTTGATCACATAGTCGGTAATATACTTCTCCGAATGTCGCCCCACAGTTTTGGCAGCCTCGAAGATGCCCCCGGCCAATACATCACCGAATCCTTCCCTGAAAGCGACCTTGAGCAGTAATGATTTTATAAATTCAAGGCTTCCCATTTTTGAAAGCGGAAGACCGGTTTCTTGGTCAGTGAGTATATTTGCCTTATAGCATCGACTCAGCCACATCATCATGGTCTCCACAACACGCGTATCTATTCCGTAGTCATCACACAATTTGGTCGCCTGATAGGGGACATCGGTAATCTCGCCATAGTAACGCTGAGCCCGAATCTCATAGAAGCCTGCGGACTGGCAGAAATATTTCCCGACATGCCCTTTTTCCGGCTCAAACGTCGACCGCATGCATCCATCGATACATCCAAAACATACCTCCCTTTTGATTCTTTCCTCTGGAAGCATGGTCGGCCAAATGTAGGGTTCAAATTTAACTTCCCGCACCTTTTTTCTCAACAACCGCACCCTTTCCTTATCGGCGACCTCAACCTTGCCATCACCTCGCACCGCAATTGCTTTAAGATTCTTAGCGCCCATTAGTGCGCCGAATCCACATGATCCGCTTGAATCCGAATCAGCCAGAAGGATAGCAAAGTTGACCTGATTTTCTCCGGCAGGACCCAGTGCGACAATACGAAATGATTTGCCCAGTTCCTCTTTGAGTTTTTTACGCGTGTGGATGGCTCCTTGGCCCTTTAAATGGGCCGCGTTTTTCAATTCTACCTTGTTATTTTCGATCAGGAGATAAACCAGTCTATCGGCTTTCCCGTAGATAACCAAACCGTCATAGCCCGCGAACTTTAATTGAACGCCCCAGGCGCCGCCCAGATTAGAATAAGAGAACTGGTTGTGTACAGGGGACTTTCCGGAGACTTGCCATCGTGATCCGGCAAATCCCGGGACACCACAAATAGGGCCGGTCATAATTGTAAGCCGGTTTTCAGGATCGAGAGCGTCGGTTTGGGGTGAGACCTCATCCCAATGTATC
>JAFDFH010000441.1 GCA_019309945.1 Deltaproteobacteria bacterium | reverse complement strand
GTGCCAGACCATATCTGCTAACGCTTCCACCAGTTTGTAGACATCCAACTCCTAAACTCGTTTCATCTCGCCCCAATTTCTACTTTCCAATTTCAAGTTTCAAGCCGTGAACGGTCACAAATTTTCGCCTTCCTTGGCCTTAAACAAAATGGAACATTTTTCAAAGGTCTCATACCAGGCTGATCCCAACGATATGTCTGCAATCGTCGTAACTTTTTGAGAATTCAGCTAACAATCGTCTTTCCCAATCGCTTATGCTCTCTACGACAGCCTTCATGATCTTCGGCATAAGGTCTGGAAACTGTTCCATGGCTTTTGTAAATTTTTCCCGGGCTAAAATCAGACACGCCATGTCTGTTGAGGCTTTGAGGGAAAAAAGCCGGCGCATATTTCCCACGAGGACCATCCCGCCAAGAAAATCCCCTTCTTTATAATCTTTTAGCTCCCGCTCGCTTCCATCATCCGCCTGTATCAACCGGGCCGTTCCGGAAATAATATAAAAGGCCTGGCCGTCATCATCGCCCTGGTTGAAGAGGTAGTCTCCCGGACTAAAATTTTCACGTGTACACAGATAGGCCAGCAATTTAAGCACTTCTAGAGGAAGCCCCGAAAAAAAGTAAATTCCCCTTAATATCATCAAATTCTCGTCCAATTCGCAAGTATCACAAGATTCATTGCCCTCCGACAAGCTCATATAGCATTCCTTTCTTTTTCATGAGTTCCTCATATGTCCCTATTTCACCGAATTTTCCTGCTTTCATTACGGCAATGCGATCATAGGTTTTAATGATATCCAATCGATGGACGACCGCTACGAGTGTACTTTTACCCTTCCAGCGGGTGTCCATAAGGTTTTGTATACGCGCCTGGGATTTATTGTCCAGGGCGGATGTTGCTTCATCCATGATGAGTACTTTCGGGGACTTAAGAAAAATCCTGGCGATGGCCAGTTTCTGGCGCTGCCCACCTGAGAGACGGTCTCCTTTGCTGCCGACCTGAAAGTGCATACCGGTATCTGTAATCGTTTCCAGCAGATCTTCTTCAATCAGAAGTTGAATGACACTGTGATCGATTTTTTCCTGGGCGATGGGGTTGCCGGTCGTTGTTTTACCGAAGAAAATGTTGTTCAGGATGGTCTCGGAGTAGATGTACTCAGTCATCTGATAAAATAGAAACGCTTCGGGGTCATCAACTGAAATCTTTTCTTTGAATAAGGCGCGTCCCTCTAAAATAAGATTTTCCAACATCGCCGGCAGCCCAACCATTTTATGTTTTGCCGGCGTGAAACGCAAGGCCACCTCTAAAAGCTTTTCACGGTCTTGGGGTGAAAGCTCGTGCAGCTTTTGTTTTTTAAGACGTTCAACAACCAATTTGTATTCATCCAGATCATCCGCAGCAAGGGGACTTTGTGCGAAAAACAAATCGTCATGGGGAAGATTTCCAAGAATATCCACTGTCTGTCTGGACAGTTCGGCGCCCAGACTCAAAAGGGGCCGAGTAAGATCGGCGGTGTTCAGAAACATCAAGAAATAGTCATTGCGGGCTAAATTATTATCGTCAAATGACACTTTGTTCGGTGTACCGAACGTCAGATTTTCAGCAATGCTGGAGTGGTAAAGATATTTGTTTTCATTAAAAAATTCCACATAATCGGCCAGGGCCTCACCGAATTCTTCCTGGAAGTTCCTGCGAACACGGATCAACTTGGCGACCAGTTCGTTATGCCGGTCGTAATCAAGACGTGTATTCAGACCAAAACGTAAGACATCCACAAAAATGCCGGTTTGTTGAAGAACCGCTATGATGTCGTCAAGGGTCGGCATGGAATCGGCTTCGCCATTCCCTTTTTCATCGGTTTTGGCTAAACAGGAATAGAGCAGATTCTCCTGGATGGTTCCCGAAAAAATAAAGGGTGTCTGGGACACAAAGCCCATATTATAAATCATGTCTCTTTTGGTAAGATCTGTAACTTCTTTATTGCCAAGCAGGATATGGCCCTGTGAATATTTATAGAGCTGACCGATGCATGCAGCCAACGTGCTTTTACCGCTGCCGGAAAAACCGACCAGCGCCATGTGCTGGCCGGGCTCCAGGGAAAACGTAATATCATCGAGTAACTTTATTCCACTCGCGGTGACAAAGGACAGATCCTTGACCTCAATACGTCCATCCAATTCGTAAGGCTTGCGTTCTTGAGGAGGCTCAAGCACATGTTCTGGAACGGCATCGAAGTATCCCATTGTTCGTTTATAGCGCACCGAAGCGTCCTGCTGGGCCTGGTAAAAACTGATCAGTTCTTTCCAGGGGTCATAAAGTTTCTCCTGGGCGGAAAGAAACGCTACCATCGAACCCAAGCCCAATTGGCCTTTCATGGCCAGGTAACCCCCCACCATGAAAATAAGGAACGGGCCCAGGCTATTGAAAAAACCATTGATAACATTAATAGCGTAACGGTAGAGATTCCAGACGATTCTGATCCTGAACAGTTTATCCACGACACGGTTAAATTTTTTCTTTTCGATGTGAAACGCACCGTTGCCATGGATCTCGTGAATACCGGTAATCGCTTCGGCGATTTGGTTTGATATTTCACGAGTGGTATCAACCCGCTGTTTATTCGCTTGGTTTGCACGTTTCTGTAAAAAGGGAACCAGAAAAAGAACAACCGGGTAAATGCTGAGTGAAATGATCGCCAGAAAAGGATTTAACCATAGCAAATAAACGGCAAAGGCAAGTAACGTTAAAAGGCTGCTTACCGGAACCGCGATCGCCATCCCGACAAAATCCCCCGCCGAAGCAAGCTCAGTGACAAGCGATGAGACCACCATGCCGGG
>JAFDFH010000440.1 GCA_019309945.1 Deltaproteobacteria bacterium | reverse complement strand
TCCCATTCTCCATAAAAAATCGCCTTTGCCTGGTAAATGTACAACACACCATCCTGGTTAATAATATAAGTATAATTTGCAGCAAATAATCGGACGACAAAAGCTAACAGAAACACGAAAAAAACCTCCCTGGGGAGGTTTTTTTTTATATTTCTAAAAAATAATGTTAAATTCATTTGCAGTTTCCGGTGGTCTGATACTCCGGTACTATTTTTTTAAGTGTCGCTTTGATCTTGTCCTTATCCTGATCTTCGGCTAGTTTTTCCAAGGTTTCAATTAATCCGTTGAAAATATTTAATTCGCATTCTGCGCCTCTGATGACCATTATTTTTTCATGATCGGAAGGAACGATTCCCTCTCCTTCCGTGATCAGTTCCTCATAAAGTTTTTCCCCGGGCCTCAAGCCAATATACTCAATTTTGATGTCTTCATTGGGAACAAAGCCTGAAAGGCGAATAAGATCTCTGGCCATATCGTCAATTTTGATGGGTGTGCCCATATCCAACACAAATATTTCACCGCCCTTTCCCATTGCACCCGCCTGAAGAATGAGCTGACACGCTTCTGGAATGGTCATGAAATATCGAGTGACTTCAGGATGGGTAACCGTAACCGGACCACCCTTTTCAATTTGCTTTTTAAAAAGCGGTACCACACTACCGACACTGCCGACAACATTGCCGAAACGGACGATCATAAAACGCGTATTTAAAGGGTTACAACTGTTCTGGCTTTGGACAAGCATTTCGGCCACTCGCTTGGAAGCACCCATGACATTCGCAGGTCGCACGGCCTTGTCCGTCGAGACAAAAACAAACCGTTCGATATTATAGGCTTTTGCGGTTTCAATGACATTGATCGTCCCCAGTATATTATTTTCTATTGCTTTCCAGGGCTGTAGTTCGAGCATTGGTACGTGTTTGTATGCTGCAGCGTGGAAAATGGTGTCCGGATTAAATGATGCAAAGGCCCGGGCAAGTTGTTTTTTGTTTTGAACATCCCCAAGTAATGGAACAATTTTCACATTCCGGTAATTCCTTAAAAGTTCAAGTTCAATTTCATACAAGGGACTCTCGGCCCTCTCATACAACACAATCTCTGAGGGGCCGAATCTGCAAATCTGTCGGCAGAGCTCCGAACCGATAGACCCCCCCGCGCCCGTGACCAGTACGGTTTGCCCGTGAAGGTAGTCACCGATTCTAGTTTCGTCGAGCTTAATAACTTCACGTCCCAGCAAATCCCGGTAGGCGACTTCACGGATGGCATTTACGGTCACCTTGCCGTTAATCAGTTCGCCGTAGCTCGGTATGGTCTTAAACTTGATTCCGCTCTCCTTACAATGCTCCACAATTTTTCGCATTTCATCGGAAGTCGCAGATGGAATCGCAATGAGTGCTTCATCCGCCTTTACATTAGTAGCAACCGTTTTAATACCGGCAATATCACTCAGTATGGGAATGCCATGTATCTTTTTGCCGATTTTAACTGGTTTGTCGTCCAGAAAACCGATAACATTGTACCGCAGGTGTGCATTATCCCGAATTTCCCTGTAAATCTTTTCGCCGCAATCACCTGCACCAATGATCAATAGGTTGATACTGTCTGTCCGACTTCGATTCAAAAGTTTTACTAAAGTACGGGAAATAACAAGCCATGAATTTCCTTCGCCGGCCTGTTCAAAATAGAAACGAACAGATAACCGAAAGGTAGAAATTAAAAGTATCGTGAAACACCAATCAATCAGGAAGATAGACCTGGAAAAACCGATAAATCTTGATGTGCTAAACAGAATAAAAGAAATAATAATTAGCGAACTAACACTGGCGGCCTTAATAATGTTGATGAGATCGGATACACTGGTATAGCGCCACATCCCGCGATAAAGATCGAAATAATAAAAAACTATTAGTTTTATTATTAGAATAAAAGGAAGCATTTGAAAAAACAAAAGCAGGAAATCCTGCGGAGGGTCAAAATCAAAACGGACAAGGTACGCCGCGGACAAGGAACAAATCAGTAAAATTATATCTATCCCCTGTATAACAAAAAAATTTTTATAAAAGAGTTTTGGCTTCATGGACAATGATCTTAAAAAAAGAGTTTTTGGCTTTTTGAAAATCGGACATCAATGTTGCACGTCTTTGTGGTAAATTACATTTGCAAAGGTTATAAATAACGTTTTCAGATCAAATAAAAAAGAGTGATGTTTGAGATAATAATCATCCAGGTCAACCTTTTCAGGAATTGGCAGGTCATCTCTACCGTTAATTTGGGCCCATCCGGTTATACCGGGAGTAAGGTTATGTATCCCCCTTTTAGTTCTCAACTCAATTAGATCATCCTGGTTAAAAAGTGCCGGCCTTGGCCCCACGAAACTCATATCTCCTTTTAAAACACTATAAAGCTGTGGCAATTCATCCAGGCTTGATTTACGCAGAAATGATCCGACCGAAGTGCAGTGCTGTTCCGGATTTGTCATCAGATGAGTAGCAACTGCAGGTGTATCAACCAACATTGTCCTGAACTTTGGCATTTTGAATATTTTGTTTCTTTTCCCTACCCTGTCGGACCAGTAAAGTATCGGACCTTTGGAAGTAATTTTAACCAGAAGTGCAATAATCAACATGGGGAAAGAAAAGACTATAAAAAACATTGTAACAAGGACGATATCAAATATTCGTTTCATTCTGCCAGATTATTTTTTTTCTGTTTTTTTGTAACTTCTCAAAAACTTATGGTTAAACCTACCAGCGGAGTCATCCGGTATTTTTTTTCAAAGCGGGCAACTGTTTGAAGCCGTTTAGGACGGCTTACAGGGACCCGAACAGCATAAA
>JAFDFH010000439.1 GCA_019309945.1 Deltaproteobacteria bacterium | reverse complement strand
CTGGATCGCAGTTAGACGCGGATTGGGAGCACATACAACATATTGTATGGCACGTCCGGAAGGAAAAATATATGTATATAGGGAAGCGTTTTATCAATAGTTGCGCGTAGAAAGGTGGCATAACAAACTACCTATCATTTCGCAATTATTGATAAAACGCTTCCCTATAAATAACAACTAATCTCCCTTAATTGCTTTTTTCGCCTAGTATTGGTTGACCTTTTTCATCTAGTATTGGTTGACTTTTTTCATCTAAAAGCGGAAAAAACTCCCTCGGAAAAAAAGGTGATAAGCTGAGCCGTGTTGGTGAAGTTACCTGTACTTCTGGCGAACTATCTAAAGGTGCGTTCGAAACCATGAGCTTCAAAGTTTTGTCTGGTCCTTTAAAAAGGTCAAATATCTTAAAGTTTTCTTTGTACTGATCGGGAAGGTTGAAGGTCATCTCTCCCCCCCAGTTCCAAATATAAATGGGACGGTCGCCTTTTGTTTCAAAGCCTGTAATGTAGTTCCCGTTTTGAAATCTATCCTTTATAGGAATCTCGCCATTTTCAAATATTGGTTTACCAAAAAAAGCTGCAATAATGACACAAAGTCCAGTAAATATAAATCCGAAAACCGTAATTTTTTGATTTCTAGTCCATGGTTTTTTGTCATTATTTTCCATTTTTCAACCTTCAGTTGAACAACTAATTCTCCTTACTTGTCTTCAGCGAATTTGAGAGTGTCTTCGATGTCTGATTGCCAATAGAAATTCTCAGGCATGTTTGGCTCAAATACCCCATTGTCTATAGCTTCTTTAAAATAAAAACGAGCGCGCTCGTAGCCTGGAATGTGAATTCGTTTTATCATTTCAACGACTTCATCAACAGGGACGTCGTTTTGGTTTATCATACTTAAAAGCGACATTAAGCCGTTCGAACCCATAAAATATGTAAGGGGTAGGTCACTCACTATCCCTTTATCTTCCGCAAACTCCGCGGCCTGATTGAATTGGCATCCTGATTCTCCGGAATTAGGACTACGTGGTTTGTGATGCACCAGTCGAAAATTTCTCCCTGGTTTTTTTCCAACAAGACTGATCCACTCGACCCATCCATGTTCCGGTTTTTCAATTATCTGCCCGCAGGTGTCACATACAAAAGTATCGGTCGTTGGCATAGCAACCTCCTATCCTTAATTAAGATTTCATTGACTGCCACGTTTTTTCACAAGATATACCGAAACCAACGCGCAAAGCCCTAAGACTAACTCCGCTTCCTCGAAGGTCGGTACTCTGCCCTCACGCAAATGTCGTCCCATTTCTGAAGCAAATCCCCAAGCTTTTTCTACAGAGATGTCCAACGGCTTAGGGATTAGTTCCGGATGTTTTTTCAATATTTCACCCAACGTTGCCTTTTGGTTCCCACAAACCTCGCGGGCAACACATTCCAATGAAGCCATGGAGTGCTGTATGGCTCCAGTGATGTCAGGATCTGGGCGACGCGAGAGATCTGATATAGCTTCATGTATTTCCGTACTTGCAGTTCGTAATCCACTTTCTTCAAGAGTCTGGTGGGCTTCGTGGATGCCAAACTCAAATCCTTCCTCTCCACGCACTTCGATCCGACCAGAGATTAGCTGCCATCCAATACCCTCATCTTTGAAATATGAATTGATCTCACGGTCGAACTCTGCCGGGTCACCCAGAGAGGAATTCAGGGAAACGGCCTGGTATATCTCTTCAATGACATCGTAGACTTTGTACCATTCGCATTCGTCAAGAAGGTTACGTATTTCGCTGTCTATATTCGGATACGGCGACCAATTTCCGGGATCTGGGCGCCTACGCAAAGCGCGGCAAACAACCGACCTAAGTGTTTTTGGCCGGAAGCCTGTAGCATATGCAATTTCGACTAGTACTCCACGTAGCTCATAAGGCGCGTCTTGGCGTACTTTGATTTCCTTTGCCACGGGATGAAAACCGTGACGCCTGGAGAACGAATCATTCATAACTCGATCCTAGATTTGCGATCTCAAAACGAAATAACAACTATGGTCGCTTAATTGTTATTCGTACGAATCTCGCTGTCACTTATTAAGTTTACCTATCTCCAATCGAATGATTCTCTCAATCCGTCTCACCAAATCATCAATAGGACATGGAATAATCCTTATCTTCTTCACTCTTCCCGAAGAATCACCTTTGAAATACCTATTCAGGTGCCTTTCCAGTCTCACATACTTGTCCGATTTCTTTCCTTTCCCTTCATTCGCAACCGCCACGACTATCGTTGTATTTTTAATCGAGTAAGGCTCTCCTTTGATTCTCATCCTCTCCGCTATGGCAATTGCGAAAATATCCCCCAAAACCGTCTTGGGCCTAACAACAGACTCTTCGATCTCAATAGCAAGAAGCACTTCCTTCCCTTTTGTCACAACGATATCCACCGCCGCTAGGGTAGCGTCCCTACCATACCGTCGTCCCATATATGCCGTAGGCTGACAGACCTCAGCCTTTGACGAGCTACCGTGATCGTAAAACAATTTGATTCCCTTGAATCTCAGGGGACCAGCGTCGAGCTTATCTTTCAGCCCTTCAGCTACAAGTTTCGTATTGAATCCTGGAATCTTGGCCATATCGGATTCCTAGATGGGTAGAGATTGGAAAGACGAAACGAACAACAGCTTAAAACAGAATTAACTCGTACCAGACCTGTCTTTGTTTGTCAAGAGATATCAAAAAGTTATCCCTCCGACAAATCTCTTGTAAAACTTGAGTTGATCTTTTTTTCAGAATCGAAGATAGACTTGTTGATTTACGTAAATCAACGTGAAAGGAGGTTTTCAAGATGGCAAGA
>JAFDFH010000438.1 GCA_019309945.1 Deltaproteobacteria bacterium | reverse complement strand
AGAGCAATATCTTGATGAGTATATTTTTTTGCAAAGCCATTACTGCGACAGGGTGTCCAGTTAATCTTCCCGGTTTTTGTGTATTTCTGAATCAGCCTCGTCAGCTGCTGGCGCGAGTAACCGGTCATTTTGACCAGGTATCGAATGACCACACCTTTGTCTTTTTTAGGCAGGCTCATGTAGCTGAATTTAACCAGTGTTTTACGGACAAAATCATAGCGCTGTGTTTTGTTGCCTAAAACAGCAAAAGCGGCAAGTTGATTACCTTCAAGAAACGCTTCCAGCGCTTCGATCGTCTTTAAGTTCGTTGTTGTCATAATCGTTCTCATTTGAGGATTATGAGCAATTTTGACTATTTCGGACTCATTTCATGTTGGAAACACGTCTCTCGTTCAGACTGTCGGGTAGCCAGACGCGGTTACCCGCGCCCAGCCCCCTAAGAACCGTGCATGGGTCTTTCGAACCACACGGCTCAAGCCTCTCAAAAGCATCTTTCGACACCCGGTTACACCACCTATTTTGCGGCATAAAACAAACTACTACGGCAGTTGAGATGGTGCATCTGAAGATTGCTGACCGCATCCGATCCGCCCTCGGATTTCAGCCTAATATGGCGAACATTCCAAGGAGTTTGCTTTGTGATCAGTTCCTGACAGGAAGAGCACATGCCCTCCTGTCTTTGCCAAACACGATAAAGCTTACTGCGACCTTTCGACGAGTTCAGCATTTTCTTGCCCCATCGGGACTCGAAGTACAGTTCCCATTGTGGGTCGTGCGGATTGGCGTGCGCTTTAATCTTGAGATGCCGTTTTATTGGCGTGTCCGCTTGATACAGCAAAACATGCTCTTTTTGCGTTCCATCTTTTCTTTTCTCTGTGGTGGCAAATACCCAATTTCGAGTCCCTCTGGTTTTAAAGTATTTATCTTTAACCCATCGGGCTCCCTTATTGGGATGCCTTCTTACCGCCCACCGCCATAACATTGACCAGACACGTTTATCATTCCGACTAAAGGTTTCCTTGGCGACGACATGACTGTGATAGTTCGCCCACCCTCGTAGAATAGGATTGAGCAGTTTTATCAGGTTAGCTTGTTTAGTCGACTTGTTCACCTTGATGACATCGCGGATTTTATCAAGATGTGTCTTGACGTTCGTTTTCGACGGCTTCATTAACAGCTTGCCGTTGTACTTGCGAATGTTCCACCCGAGGAAGTCAAAACCCTTTCTGATGTGCGTTACTCTGGTTTTTTCAGGCGACAATACGAGTCCACGTTCCGCCAGAAATTCAACCACTGCGGGTTTTACTTCTTGTTCCAGCCATTCTTTCGAATGGCCAGTAATAATAAAATCGTCCGCGTAACGCACCATGTTCATTTTCAGGCTTAGTCGCTTCGCTTTTGGAAATTTCCTCGCAAGCATCGCTTCTAGACCATCCAATGTCATGTTTGCTGCTACCGGCGAAATAATACCCCCTTGCGGGGTGCCGGCATCAGTGGGAAAGAGTTCGTTTTGATACACGAATCCCGCTTTTAGCCACTTCTTCAGGATCGCCTTGTCCGTGGGGATGTTGGCGACCATCCAATCATGACTGATATTGTCGAAACAGCCTTGGATGTCGGCCTCCAGCACCCACTCCGCACTAGCCTTTTTTGCGAGAGATTTAAAGCATTGTTCCCCAGCATCGGCCGTTGAGCGTTGTGGTCTGAACCCGTAAGAGTTCGGATCGGCTGTGGTTTCCGCAATGGGTTCCAGCGCCAGCAAATATAATGCTTGCATGGCGCGACACTTCATCGCAGGTATACCGAGTGGTCTGGTCTTGCCATTTTTCTTCGGAATTAACACTCTCCGAAGCGGAAGAGACGAATAACCCCGCCTCTTCAACGACGCTATCGCGTTGGTCTTTGTCCTCGGTGTTTTCCACGTAATTTTGTCCACACCGGGGGTGTTCTTACCTTTATTTTCAGTCACCCGCTTGACGGCTAATGCCTTGCCGCTGAACGAGTGGGTCAGCAACCATTGCAGAGCTTTCGCCTTGTTATGTCTGCCGTTCTGTGTTGCCTTCACAATACGCGTTTGCAGCCGTCTTACCTGACGCTGGACGGTAGCCCAAGGGATATCGTTCCATGTCACGCCAGAAGGTGCACACGCCAGTGTTGCAGCGTTCATTTGCTTTCCTCCCATAATGAGGGTTCTGTAAACTCTCTTGTGAAGAGAGACCATGAGGATGTCTGCCCACTTTCGCGTGAGGTGATGTTTCAACCCCTATTCGTCCCATTACAGGGCGACATTCGCTTTTTCCTCGTTCCTGTTCCCGCATTACCATAGGCAGACTTTGCAGTCCGCTGTCCCCGAAGGGGGTAATACAGGGTTTCCACGTTCCACTTGAAGAAGTACGTCGGGTTAGGTGCCTGCTATTGACCGGGAGGGGTATAGGTCACGAAAGCGCAAAAATGAGACGCTGTTCCAACCTCCATTGCCGTTTGGCTCAAGCGTGAAAGCCACTTCCGCTCGTTCCAATTTACGATCTTTATCGCAGATTCAAATGTTTTCACCATACCAACTATCTAGCACTTCACCGGTGTATGGCTACCAGAAGGATACGCCTCTCGCGATTAGTATCCCGCACCTTGCGATGCTTCGTTACATTGTCAGAGCCGCTCTATATTCAGGCTCCTAGATTCACCAGGTGACACTGGTGGTTCCCTCCTTTTTGAAGTGGGAACAACTTCTACACGCGACTTCGTGTCGCACCATTTCATATTGGACAAGGCTAATACTTAATATAAGTAGAAATATAATTCATTGATGAAGGAGCCTCTTGCAAAACTCTCTAAAGTAGCGAATTTCTTGGC
>JAFDFH010000088.1 GCA_019309945.1 Deltaproteobacteria bacterium | reverse complement strand
CATCTGACTCGGGCGGCTGTATTTTAATTGTTAGTTTGAAATTACCGACGTAGCCTTCAAAAGCGACCACATGGGCACCCATATGGACCGTAATTAAAGGGTCATTCAAGACGTTGTTGGAAAATTCTGAAATAATATCGGCGGCGCTAGCCCCTGTCGGTGCAAGCCGATCCAACTGAGCCGTTCGTCCCCCAAGAAAAGGTGATTTTTCCAGCAGGGTCACCGCTATTCCCCGGTCGGCCAGATCCGTTGCGGCCCGGAGCCCGGCAATACCCCCGCCGATTACGGTGGCGCGTTGTATGGCTTCCACCCGAATCGGATCGAGAGGTTTGAGCAATCCGGCCTTGGCCGCGGCGGCAGCTACCATTATGGTCGCTTTATCAGTGGCTGTGTCACCATGGTGCACCCAGCTGACTTGTTCGCGGATATTGGCGTGCTCATAAATATAAGGATTGGCGCCGGCTCTGGAAATCGCACTGCGAAAAGTCATTTCATGGAGGCTGGGCGCACAGGAAGCCACCACGATGCGGTCCACGGTCCCATTCTTTAAATCCTCCATGATCATTTCTTGACCGGGATCTGAACACATAAATGAGCTGGTACGTGCCACCGCAATCCCCGGCATAGCTTTAACTCGTTGGCAAACCTTTTCCACGTCTACATGATCGGAAATGTTACCGCCGCAATAGCAGATATATACGCCGACTTTTTTTTCGGTTTCCTTTTTTTCGGTTTCGGACGCCATTCATTTATCTCCTTGGTTACTCACGCCACCGCTTTTTTGGAACGCTCCATCGCAGCCATATACTTGGACGCCTCCATGGCTGCTGCTCCGGCCTCTGTAATTGAATCGACGATATCCTTTGGTCCGGCGGCCGCTCCGGCCGTAAAAACGCCTTCCATATCGGTTAGCGTCGGGGCTATCTTGGGTTGAATGGTTTTAAGAAAATGATCTGATGCCGTTGATACCGGGCAGATACCTTCCGGGTTCCAATCCGGAATCATCCCCAGTGACAGAACGACCAAATCATGGTCCGCTGTAGTTACGCCTTCTCCATCCTGGGCCTCATAACGTACCGCGACGCTCCCGCTTTCGCCTTCATCAATCATTGCCACCTTGGCCTTGACAAATTGTATGCCCATGGCTTTGGCATTTTGGTAAAACTGTTCGTAGCCTTTGCCAAACGCCCGAATGTCCATATAATAGATAATAATATCGGCCAACGGGAGTGAACCTGAGAGAAGCATGGCCTGCTTGATGGCGTACATACAGCACACCCGGGAACAATAGGAAATCCCCATACTTTTATCTCTTGAACCAGCGCACTGGACATAGGCGATCGAATCCGGCTCCATACCGTCTGACGGTCTGAGAACCCGGTTATACGGACCATGAGGGGCTAGAATCCTTTCCATTTGAAGAGAAGTAATCACATTTGGGATTTCCCCCCTTCCATACTGATGTTTGCTCTCGATAGGTGTCAAATCGAAACCCGTAGTCAGGATGGCTGTTTTCGCCGTTATGGTAAAATCTTCGGGTTCCTGAAAAAAATCGACTGCCTGGGTGGGACAAATTTTTTCGCATTTTCCGCACAACATGCAGTTATCGACATCTATCAAAGCGATCTGCGGAATCGCATTTGAAAATGGGATATAAATCGCTTTGCGCGCGGTCAATCCTCCCTGTTCTTGGTCCGGAACATAAACCGGACAAGCATATTCACATTGACGGCACCCGATGCATTTTACCGGATCCACATATCTAGGCCGCTGCGTCAAACATGCGGTTATAGGCTCACCCGAACGGTCCAGCGACTTTAAATCACAATAGGTGAAAAGCGTTATGTTTTCATGGTGGGCGGCCGCCGCCATTTTAGGCGTCGTAATACAGCTCGCACAATCGAGAGTCGGGAACACCTTGGAAAGCCGGATCATTTTACCACCGACGGTTGAGTCCTTTTCCACAACTGCCACGTTAAAATTCTGATCGGCAAGATCCAGAGCGACTTGAAGACCGGCAATGCCCCCGCCCACAACAAGGGCATCAAAATTCATTTCCTGACTGGATTTCATTCATTCCTCCCGCTTGGAGACCCTATGGTTTGTTCAAGTGTCCGTCCAGAAACGAGGATTTTTGTTCGAGATCAAGGCCTGCGAAAAATTTTACCGCAGGTATATAGTTGATATTCCGAGGATAAAATTTTGAGCATAACGCAGAGATCGAACAAAAAGACCGTTTCTGAATGGGCACTAGGTAGCAGATGAAGATAGGGATGGGGGTCCCAACTCTTTTATGACTTCGTTCATCTGGTTCACTTCTTTTAAAAAGGACCGGTTACATACCGTACATATTGCGGTGAGGCGGAGTCGTCGAATATCGATATCCCGCTCCTTCATCATCTTATATACCTGGTCCAGTCTGGTTGCCAGGGCCCTATATGCACCCTCGTAAGGGCATTCCTCCCCGCAGGACATAATAATGATGCCGCTGATCCCCTTTTCAAAACAATCCAAATAGAACTGTTCGGGAAATAACACGGGTGCCCGTACCCTGAGAATATACGTATTGGCCGGGTAGCTTGAATGGGCCTGCCCCACGGAATCAGCTCCTGGATAAGCACAGGTTTCCGTTGCCAGAATTAAAATCTTACCCTCGTTTGCCTGGGTTCCCATAACATGCCTGCCTATTTATTCCGTTTAACAAAAATCTTTTCATAACCATCCAATTCAAGATAACCCAGATATTCATGGCCTACTTTTTTGGCCCAGAGCGGGATATCATTTTTGGTGCTGGCGTCATTGGATAGGATCGCAAGAATCTCGCCTACTTTGACTTTGCCGATCCCCTTCTTTGCTTCCAGGAGCGGTCCCGGGCAGGCGCTGCCCCTTGCATCTATCGAACTTGCTGCCTCAATCGTGCCTAAATCGACTTCTGCCATGTTGAATACCTCCTTTTTGGTTTTATTTAGTTTTAAATAAAAAAACGAAATTCGATTTAACAACTTCGTATTTTCCGGTAGTAGATGAGCAACATCTATGCCAAATAGAAACAACCCAGTATTTTTCAAATAACATTGTGATTTTATTCATTAATATTTTATAGACAGTTTTTGCTTGTATTGTGAAGGTGTTTAATGATACTTTAACAGGTGTTTAGATATGTTTAAACACCTGTCAACTATTTAGTGTCCGTCCAGAAACGAGGATTTTTGTTAGAGATCAAGGCCTGCGAAAAATTTTACCGCAGGCATATCGTTGATATTCCGAGGATAAAATTTTGAGCATAACGCAGAGATCGGGCAAAAAGACCGTTTCTGGATGGGCACTATTTAACGAGTTTTGAAATCAGAGATTATACGATGAAAGAGACGGAGATCAATCGATACTGGAAGAGAATCATTAATACCATGAATGACGGTCTGATGCTGATTGGACTGGAAGGAACGATTATCATGGTTAATGAAGCTTTTGAGCGGCTTACAGGGTACACCGCGGACGAAGTCATTGGGATGCCCTGTACCATGCTGCAATGTGACAAGTGCGAAACCACCCGAAAAGATGGGTGCGGGAGCTGGTGTAAGCTGTTTGAGGAGGGCCATGATATCAAACAACACTGCCATATATTTACAAAGGACGGTGCCTGTTTGCATGTCCTCAAAAACGCTTCCCTTTTGAAGGATGAAGAGGGTATTCCTCTGGGTGCCGTGGAAACCCTTACAGATATATCGGAAATAGATCGGTTGGACCAGGAAGTGAGCCAGCTTTCCCGGCGACTGGATACCAAGGATGACTTTCATGGGATTATCGGCAAATCCCCGGCTATGCTAAAAATTTTTGATGTCATTGAAAAGAGCGCACAGAGTGATGCACCGGTTGTTATTTATGGAGAAAGTGGAACCGGCAAAGAACTTGTGGCCCAAGCCATTCATCAATTGGGGCAAAGGAAGACAGGCCCTTTTGTTTCACTCAATTGTGCTGCGCTGAACGAAGCGCTGCTGGAAAGCGAGCTGTTCGGCCACATTAAAGGTGCCTTCACGGGGGCCTACCAACATCGCCTGGGTCGCTTTGAAGCGGCTAACGGGGGAGATTTTTTTCTGGATGAAATCGGAGATGTGCCCCTTTCAATTCAGGTAAAGCTCCTCCGTGTACTGGAAACCATGCAATTTGAACGTGTTGGAGATCATCAACCCATTTCCGTAGATGTTCGAATTATCACGGCAACCAATAAAGATCTTGAAATGTTGATTGAGCAAAAAAAATTCAGGGAAGACCTTTTTTTTCGTATTAATGTGATCCCCATCTATCTTCCGCCGCTAAGAGATCGATTGGAAGATATTCCCCTTCTGGTTAACTCATATATCCAACGCCTGCGCTCTAAAACGGGGAAAAATATCTTCGGCCTTGATCGCGAAACGATGGATCTGTTTATGGCCTATCAATGGCCTGGAAATGTTAGAGAACTGAACAGCGCGCTTGAGTATGCCTTTGTTGTCGCGGAAGAAGGCCTGATCCATCCGGAACAGTTGCCGCTTCAGATCTGTGGTGGAAAGAAAAGGGGGGGGGCAGTATCATTTTTACCGGTTCGGGGGGACCCGACTGAAAAAGCAGCCCTGATTGAGGCCCTTCGTCAGAGCAACGGAAACCAGTCACAAGCAGCCCGAATTCTGGGTATAAACCGTGTGACGGTCTGGAACCGGATGAAGAAATATGGGATTGACTTAAAAAAAATTATGATTTCATAATTCCGTTGTCATTTGAAGTGTCTCCCCAAAATCATTTCGCATCTATTAATCTCTGATTGAACCAGAGATTGTCTAACCCGAGAAGGTCTTGAATGGTTTGATTCGAGCTTTGCGAGATAATTGATATACTTCAGCCTTCAGCCTTCAACCTAAATACCTGAGTAGTCAGCAATAAAAAAGGCATCTTGCAAATATAATAAACAAGATGCCCTGGTTAAGCGTACGGCTGTTCCCTATAACTTCTTGACGTTTTTGGCCTCAGGCCCCCGATCACTCTCTTCAACGTCAAAACTCACCTGGTCGCCTTCAGAGAGGGATTTAAATCCTGTCGCGTCAATGGAAGAAAAATGCACAAATATGTCCCGGCCGTCTTCCGTATTAATAAATCCATACCCTTTGCGATCATTAAACCACTTTACAGTTCCTTTTGCCAAAACGTTGACCTCCTTTCTAAAACTTGCTTTGATGGTTCCAAGCCTTAGGTCGCCACCTTGACAAAGGCAACGATCCTTGTGCAAGAAATGAACCCGAAAATAAACCGATACATTATAATAGCATAAGTCATCGAATCATCTGACGTCAAGCAAAAAACGGCCTCGTTATTTGAATCTTAAAGAGGAATCACGACCCTATCCAAGCAATCGAAATGGTTTTTCAAAACCTACTTTCCATTATTTTTCGGGTTACATCCAACGCAGTCAACTATAAGATTTTGAAGTTTCTGCTTCAAAACAGCACCGGAGAACCAGCGCGATGCAATTTCATAGTTTTTATTAACCATTTGTTCGCAAAAATCCTTGTTTTCTAATACCTTTCGGGTCAGACGGATTTGTTCTTCATTAACATATCCATCCAGCTCGATAACGGAAAATCCTTTGGGCTTGATGTCCATTGAATAGATGGAATAATTGTTTACGACAATAGGTTTACGAAAGTAGATGGCTTCCAGAAAGGCATTTCCAAACCCCTCAAAGTCGGACGGGTAAGTAACAAGGTCGGCATGGGGGTAAATGTCATTCAACGTGTAGATCTTCTTGCCGGTTGCGGTAAATCCTCTATGTTCGTTGATAATATCTGAAACAAAAACCGTATTCACTTTCAATAATTCGGAATATTCTTTTAGTCTGTTTTCGTAATCATAGCCCTCATCACCGGAAGCGTGTGAAATCACCAGTTTGGCTTTCATCCCCAGCCGGCCGACGAGTTCAATGGCGTGTTCAATCCCCTTGCGTTTAACAATCCTGGTGGGCTGGAGAATGAGAAGTTCATCATCATCAATACCAAGGTCCTGCTTGACGTCGAGGGTATAATCATCCGGTGGCGGCGGCGGATTTTCAAAGTCCATTACATTTGGAATAATGGTTGAAGAAATGCCCGTTCTAAGACTTAACTGGTTGCCCCCGGAAGAATTGATAACCACATGTTTAATGGATGGGAGGTGGGGGGGGAAAGCCATGTTGAGGTATTCCCAAACCGCATTGGTTTTAAAACGCTGACGTTCCCAGAAAAAATCGTGATGGTGGGCGATGGTCGGTATTCCGGTCTCCGATATCACCTGTGTGATTGCTACCCCGAGAGGCAGGTTGAGAGGGATGGTGAGGGCATTTTCAGGAACCAGAATTTCAATGCCGAACTTATCAATAAAGTCATAAAGTTTATCCTTTATTATCATTTTTGCTTCATAAATCTTTTCCGTGATTTCACGTGGTCGTATGGTGACACCAAAACATCTTTTATAAATATATTTAATGTCAGGATGAGAAAAGTGGGCTTCTTCAGCCAGATACGAGACCTCCGGGGGACGATCAAGTTCTCCGGCAAAATAGAAACATTCAAAGCCTTCGGCTTCAAACACTCGGGCCCACTTGGCGGTCTCCAGGGAGACCCCATCAGTGCCCGCAAGACGGGTCGAAATAAAGCCCACTTTGTGTAACTTTCCGCAAAACTTACAATTTGCCATATTTTTCTCCTTCAATACCTTTATTCCCAAACCGGTGTTTATGTAACTTCTCGGGCAACTGTTTGAAGCCGTTTAGGGCGGCTTACAGTGACCCGAACAGCATAAATTGTTGATTGTACCCTGTTTGTGCTAAGTGACACACTCATTTTAGATCACATGCGCGGGCAACTGTTAGGCGCCCTTAACGGCAAGTTTTGGCCGTATTGAAAAAAATTACCGGATGGCGTAGCGGGCCTACCGTAACATATTGAGAAGTTACGTTTTTATACCTCATGATAACGAAAACAATCAATCGTATGATCATTGACCATCCCTGCAGCCTGCATAAAGGCATAACAAATGGTCGGCCCAACAAATTTAAATCCTTTTTTCATCAAATTATTGCTCATGGCAATGGATTCTTTTGTTTTTGTGGGAATTTCATGCTGATGTGTCCAGGCATTCTTTATCGTCTTTTCATTTACGAATCGCCAAATGTAAGCATCGAAGCTACCGAAAGTTTTTTGAACCCTCAGAAATGCGTTGGCATTTTGAATTGCGGATTCAATCTTCAGTTTATTCCGGACGATCCCCTTGTTTGAAAGAAGTTCCTCGATTTTAACGGAATCGTATTTTGCTATTTTTTGGGGATCAAAATAATGAAATGCTTTCCTGTAATTTTGACGTTTTTTTAGAATGGTTATCCAACTTAATCCGGCCTGGGCACCATCTAGAATCAGAAACTCGAAAAGTTTTCGATCGTCATGCAAGGGAACGCCCCATTCCGTGTCATGGTAATTGATATAAAGTAGATCAGTGCCTGCCCACTGACATCGAGGTTTCATGTTTTCTCCAGCATTACACTTTAAACAGAGCCGCTATTCAATCCGAAACGAATAGGTGTATTTTGATATTTGAAATTTAATTCATGGGCTATGCGGCTCTAAGGGTTCGCTCAGAAATTAATTCACAATTTTTAAGTGTTGAGGCGCCCGGCCGGTAAGGCGCGAAAACACATTAATATCTGGCATATTGCGAGTTTTCGCAACGCAGCCAGGCGGGATGCATCGGCGTTTAAAATGTGAAGTTATTTTTGAGTGAGCCCTTAGTCACCTCGACAACAAAATTTCGCTAATGCGCTAGTAAGCGCCTATATGACTTATGTTAAAGAATAGCAACAATAAAATATAAAAAAGTCATGTGTAACCGTTTAAATTTGCTTGATAATTGGCTTAAAAGCAAATAACTACGTAGGTGGATAGACCGAAGACTGAAGACCAAAGACCGAAGACCAAAAACTGAAGACCAAAGACCAAAGACCAAAGACTGAAATCGACTAACAGCCTTCGGTCTTCAACCTAAATACCTGAGTAGTTACAAATGCAAAAGTGATATCCGGGGACACCGCGAAAAAACAGGCAAGGCGATAGGATGAAACATGAAAACCGTTTTTAATCCACAGGTTGCACAGATTTCAATGAAAACTCGATAAATGTTGTGGAATCTTGTGGGTTAAATTCCCAGCAGCTTGCACCGGGGTCGTTCATTACTGCTTTATGATACGAATAATCTTTGGGCGGTATTCGTTCTTCTTGGCCATTTTGTTTCCCGTTGATTTGATAAACAAGAATGCCAGAAAGAAAAATAAAAAACCCACTATGGCAGAAAGCACAGACCCGTTATAATGATACGAAAGGGCGATTTTCTGGCCGATGATGGCGCCGAGAATCATGCTAATAATTGGAACGATATAAATTAAAAAAGAAATTTTAACTAAAGCGGAAGTCTCAAATCCAATGACGACCCTGTCACCCATTTTTGCGCCCACAGGGTTTACGGCCTCAACTTCCATCTCTTTTCCGCCACCCAAAGTTCTGCAGGCACTTTTGGCCGCACAGGTCTCACAGGCGCTGGTTCGGGTGGTCGTTACCCACGCGGTGGCAGATTCAAGTTTGGTTACAATACCTTTTTCAGTCGCCAAAGTTCCCACCTCATATCGAAACACGAAACAAATACCAATGACCAAAACTCGAACGACCAAAACAAAAAGAGCATAAGCCTATCTGCCGTTTCATTGTTTTAAAAATTGACGGTTTCGTAAAAAGTCCAACTTCTGCGTTGTGCTGCATTTCGCAATCATTCAACGTACGATAAGTATGCCTCATGATTACAAAATTTGCACGCCTTAAATCTGAACTTTTTACAAAACCGTCTAAATCGGACTTTTTACGAGTTCATCAAAATTAGGTTATTCGGATTTAGAATTTCGAGTTTCCGCGTTGTTCGGGTTAGGATTGTAAAAAATGTTAAATAAACGGATTGTTACAATCTTCTAATATTTATAAAATGTCAACGAAATCGCTTTTGTCAATGGTTTGTAAGCGCTATTTTCATTATTGGTAACTTCTAAAAAACTTATGGTTAAACCTACCAGCGGAGTCATCCGGTATTTTTTTTCAAAGCGGGCAACTGTTTGAAGCCGTTTAGGGCGGCTTACAGTGACTCGAATAGCATGAATTGTTGATTGTAGCCTGTTTGCGATAAGCGACACACTCATTTTAGATCCCGTGCGCGGGTCACTGTTAGGTGCCCTTAACGGCAAGTTTTGGCCGTATTGAAAAAAATTGCCGGATGACGTAGCGGGCCTACCGGAACATATTGAGAAGTTACCATTATTGGCCATAACAAAAAACTGGACTAAGCGCCGGATATTTGATAGCTATAACGAGACCTTTGCAAAACGCCCCTTTTTGCCCAATTTCTGTGTCAGGCTCAAATTTTAATCCTCAAAATACTCAATGTATTCCTGTGGTTAAAATTATCACCTTCCTTGACCTTAAACAAAAATGAGCATTTTTCAAAGGTCTCTTAGCGGAGCCGTTCGGGATGGAATATTGTTTTTAACAAAGAGGATATCGATGCAAACCTATAAACGCAAAGCGACTGAATGCGCCCAATTCCTCAAAGCCCAAATCGATGAATCTCCTGAAATCGCTCTCCTTACGGGAACCGGCCTTGGTGATAGTGCAAAATCACTCGATATTTCCGTAACCATTGCGTATGAAAATATCCCTTACTTTCCGGTGTCAACCGTTGTGACTCATTTTGGCAAGATGCTTTTTGGCAAGATGAAAGGGAAAAGTGTGATTGCCATGCAGGGTCGTTTTCATTTGTACGAGGGCTACTCACCCCTTGAGGTCACCTTCCCCATCAGGGTCATGCAGGAGCTTGGCGTAAAGTATCTGATTCTGTCGAATGCTGCCGGTGGATTGAATACGCGCTTTAAATCAGGGAATATCATGATCATTACCGATCACATCAACCTCACGGGCACCAATCCTTTGATCGGTCCAAACGAAGAGAGCTGGGGAATTCGGTTTCCGGATATGACCGGCGCCTACGACAAATCACTTCAGAAGCTCGCTGAAAATGCCGGCAAAGAGGCCGGAATCCATCTCCAGAAAGGTGTTTATGTCGGATTAAAAGGACCATCCCTCGAAACCCCCGCCGAAGTTCGCTTTTTGCAAGGGATAGGTGCTGAGGCCGTTTGGTTCTCAACCGTTCAGGAAGTCATTGCCGCTGTACATGTAGGAATGAAAGTCCTGGGCCTCTCGATCATCACCAATGTACACAATCCGGATCAACCGATTCCAGCAAGCGTTGATGAAATCATTGATGTCGCAAAAAGTGCAGTTCCCAGACTCGAAACTGTTATAAAGCGTGTAATCCAAAAGCTTTAAAAAAATTTGAGTCTGACGCCGGAATTGAGCAAAAGGGGACGTTTTTCAAAGGTCTCGGGGAGGAGGCATGGGCTACGATATTGTTATCCATAACGGCACAATTATAACGGTTAACACCGAGTTTGATATCATAGCGAATGGTCTAATTTGCATAAAGGACGGGAAATTGCAGCGGATCGAAACTGCCGACCCGCATTTGCCATTGCCCCAGGCCGAAGATACGATTGATGCAGATGGTGGCGTCATCATGCCGGGACTCGTGAACGCACATACCCACCTTCCTATGACGCTGTTTAGGGGGCTTGCGGATGATCTTCCCCTGCTTGAATGGTTGAATGACTATATTTTCCCAGCCGAAAGTAAACATATTAATCCCGAATCTACCAGGCTTGGGTCGCTTCTCGGTTGTGCCGAAATAATACTTTCGGGAACAACAACGTGCTGTGATGGATATTTCTATGAAGACGCCGTCGCTTCGGCCGTTTATGAATCCGGTCTGCGGGCAATTCTTGGTCAAGGTGTTATCGATTTTCCAGCACCCGGAGTTCCGGACCCATCCGCCAATATTAAAAATGCAGTGGCGTTTGCGGAAAAATGGCAGCACGTATCGGCTTTGATTGCCCCCTCGATATTTTGTCATTCACCCTATGCCTGCTCGGCCGAAACGTTAAGAAGGGCCAAGTCGGCGGCCATCTCACAAGGGCTTCTTTTCCAGATTCATGCGGCCGAAACAAAAGCCGAATGGGATCAGATTCAGTCGGAACACCAAACTTCTCCGGTACAGTATCTAGATCGGATTGGCGTACTTGATGAAAACACCTTGCTTGTACATGTGATTTGGGTGGACGACAACGATATAGAGATAATTGCAAAACGCAATGCTAAGGTTGCTCATAACCCGGAAAGCAACATGAAGCTTGGTTCCGGCATCGCACCGGTTCCCGGGTTCTTAGCTGCAGGCATCGCGGTTGGCTTGGGAACAGATGGATGTGCAAGCAACAATAACCTCGACCTTTTTCAGGAAATGGATTTTGCGGCCAAGCTTCACAAAGTGAATGCCCTTGATCCAACCGTCATGGACGCAAGGACTGTTCTTAAAATGGCCACCATTGATGGTGCCAAAGCCATTGGCCTTGACAAAGACACGGGATCTCTTGAAACCGGAAAACAGGCGGATGTCATTATTATTGATACCCGCCAACCCCATCTGGTTCCCATGTATAACCCCATCTCCCACATTGTTTATAGCGCCTGCGGATCGGATGTACGGGATGTCGTTGTTGCAGGAAAAAGCATATTAAGGAACAGAAAACTGCTCACCATAGATATTGAAGAAATAATGGAAAAGGTTTCCCGCTTCGGAGCGTCGGTTTTTTACTCGCCTTCAAACTCGGTTAACGCAAATACATTATAGCCTTTTATTCGCTCCCGGCCTTTTAAATCGGGAAGTTCAACCACAAATGCGCACTCGACAATTTCCCCCCCGAGTTGTTCCACCAATTGGGTTGCGGCTGTAATAGTGCCGCCGGTTGCAATCAAATCATCCACGATCAGCACCTTGTCTCCCTTTTCGATGGCATCCTCATGCATCTCTATAATATTTTCTCCGTACTCGAGGGTGTAAGCCGCGCTTATTGTTTCATAGGGTAGTTTCCCCTTTTTCCTTATTGGAATCAATCCGACGTCGAGCTGAAATGCCAGCACGGAGCCGAAGATGAATCCTCTTGCGTCAATTGCGGCAACTTTGTCGATCTCCATGTCCTTGTAGCGGTTATAAAACTCATTATAAGCCACTTTGGACGCTGCAGGGTCCATCAGCAGGGTTGTTATGTCCCTGAACATAACCCCTTCTATCGGCCAGTTCGGAACGGTTCGGATCATGTCTTTCAGGTTCATTATATTCACCTCACTTTATTTTTAAAATTACATTGGCAAGAAGTTGTTTCACTTTGTCTGAATTCCGGTCGAAGACCTCCATGATTTCCTCCCATGAAACCGGCTGCTCGTCTTCCTTCCAGCAATCGTAATCGGTCGACATGGCAATCGCTGCATATGGAATCCCGGCTTCGTTTGCAAGGATCACCTCGGGTGCGACGGACATGTTGATCACATCAGCCCCCCACATCCGGAACATCTTTGATTCTGCTTTTGTCGAAAACCGTGGACCTTCGATAGTGATTACGGTTCCGCCGTTGTGACTGATAAGGCCAAGCTCTTTTGACGTTTCATACAGAACCTCTCTAAGTCCGGCATCAAATGGATCCGACATCGGCGTATGTTTGGCACCGTCCTCAAATGAATCAAAGAATGTTATATCCCTGTGCCTCGTAAAATCGATAAATTGGTCAACAATAACAAAGTGTCCCCTGTTTATCTCCTCTTTTAGACTTCCGCAGGCGGTGGTTGCAATGATATGGGTCACGCCCTGTTCCTTCAAAGCGTGTATGTTGGCCCTGTAATTTACATCCGTTGGGCTGTACTGGTGATTTTTGCCATGCCTTGCAAGAAGTATGACCTCAACTCCTCCAATTTGGCCGATGGTTAGATTTGAAGACGGTTTCCCGTAAGGCGTGTCAATACTCACCTCATCTGCTTCCTGAAAAATTTTAGGGTCATCTAACCCTGAGCCTCCAATGATGCCTACTTTAACCATTAATTTCGACTCCTATTTTTTGGGACGGTCGGCCTTCCCGCCCGGCCTCATTCAAAAGATAAGTCAGGGTGGGAGCATTACCGATGTGTTAATAATCGCATCAGGATTTGGTCGGGATGGTCTATTTCTTCCAGGCGCTATCTAAAATACATCGAGAAGGGGGTGACATATTTGAGGGTTTGGGAAACTTCATCTTATACCGATGATCACCTTCGCATAAACCCTCAAATATGTCACCACTGGGAACGCTTGAGGATTCAAACAATAGATATCGCCTTCCAGAAACAGACCATCCCTTCCTGAATATGAATTATTATAGCATTAACAAACGGGTAATGCTTCCATCAGGCTATCGATGGTAAATTATTACCTGTTAAAAAATTAATATTCTTTACACAATTTTATTTATTTTGTAAAGAAATATGTCTTAATACCTTGATCGCCTACTTTTTGACAGTTTGGTGAAATGGATCCTTATCAAAAGAGGTTTAAATAATGAGCGAAGCGTATCGCCACTCCCGCCCGATCTGGTTAGACAATGATGTAAAAGTTGTAAAAGTTATTGACCAGAGATGTCTTCCACATGAATTCGTTGTTTCAGATCTTAAAACCGTTGGTGACGTCGTCAGAGCCATAAAGGAAATGGTTGTGAGAGGTGCACCGCTTATTGGTGTAACAGGCGCATTGGGAGTCTATCTGGCAACATTAAATTCTCCGGACCAAACGATTGAAAATGATTATCTTATCAAAGCATGCAACCGTTTAAAATCGGCCAGACCCACGGCTGTGAACCTAAAGTGGGCCGTGGATAGGGTATTAGAGAGGATCCTGGCAGAAAAAGACGATGATAAAAAAATCGTTGCAGCCCGAACGGAAGCCGCCAAAATCGCAGAACAGGAAGTTGAAAACTGTCGGAAAATCGGGGAATATGGGTTTCGACTGATTGATGAAATCCGCCGCCGTAAAAGTAACCAAACCGTTAATCTGCTTACCCATTGTAATGCAGGATACCTTGCCTGCATCGAATACGGTACTGCGACCGCACCAATCTACGCGGCCTTTGAAAAAGGGATTGATATCCATGTGTGGGTAGACGAAACCAGACCTCTTAACCAGGGGGCCCGACTGACAGCCTGGGAACTGGCCAAACATGGCGTTAAGCACACCATTGTAGTAGATAGTGCCGCCGGTTATCTTATGCAGCGCGGCAAAGTTGATATGGTTATCGTCGGTGCGGATAGAACCACCTATACCGGTGATGTTGCCAATAAAATCGGAACATACCCGGTGGCGCTGGCTGCTAAGGATAATTGTATTCCCTTTTATGTTGCGCTTCCATCGAGCACTTTTGACTGGTCACTGCGAGATGGCTTGAGGGAGATAGCTATAGAAGAACGGGATCCAGATGAAATACGATTTATTCATGGTTTAAACGAGGATCAAAGGACAAGCGTTCTGGTTCCGGCTGCAGAAAGTCCTGCTAAAAATTTTGCTTTTGATATAACACCGGCAAGGCTGATTACAGGTCTGATTACGGAAAGGGGAATCTGCAAAGCCACCGAGCAGGATATCAGAAGACTTTTTCCTGAAAAATAGTTGACGGAAGATGGAAGACGGAAGACGGAAGACAGAAGACGGATGACGGACGGCAGAGATCTGAGATCTAAAAAATTTGACTAATAACCAACACTTCTGTTTCCGGTTTCCGAACTCCGCGAACAAAAAAACCTTGACTTTTCCTAATATCGACTTTTTAATCGGCCCATGTTGACAAAGTTTAGGAATTTCAGAGCAGACGCTCCTCTTAAAACTAAAAGATCTCTGTCACAGAGGGGTGATACGGCGCTTTGGGGCTACTATCCGGCACCAGAAGTCAGGGTTCGATGCAAATGCAATGATCGCCTGGAAGGTTGATGAGGAACGGATCGATGAAGTGGGAGAATTGATGGCATCTTTCAGGCAGGTTTCGCACTGTTACCGACGAGACCCCAAAGATGAGTGGCCTTACAATTTATACACCATGATCCACGGCAACAACGAAGAATCGTGCCGGAAAACAGCCCGTATGTTATCGGAAAAAGCGTCCATCGGTACGTATACGCTTCTTTTCAGCCGCAGGGAATTGAAAAAAACCTCAATGGAATACTTTCCAACCGATAATGACACCTGGCGATTTTCATAGGCTGTGAAGCGCGATAGCCCCCATATTCTTCTGGTCAATCCGTGGATCCATGATTTTGCCGCTTACGACTTCTGGGCCAAACCGCTCGGACTCCTGACCCTGGCAGCAATACTGCGCGACCATGGATTTTTTGTTACCTATATCGATTGTCTTGATCGCTTTCATCCCAGGGCGCCCCAAGCTGATCCGTATGCCCGCAACGGTCGGGGTCCCTATTTTAAGACCCGGATTCCCAAACCTAAAGTGCTTGAAGATGTTTCCCGGAACTTTTCCAGATATGGAATCAAGACGGAATGGTTCAGGGAGGACCTAAGAGCCATTCAAAAACCCGATCTGGTCCTCATTACATCTTTGATGACTTACTGGTATCCCGGCGTTCAGGAAGTCATCAGGATCATTAAAGAAAATTTTTCTGACACACCGGTTGTACTTGGTGGCATATACGCCACCCTTTGCCAAAATCATGGAACAGCGAATTCTGGCGCGGACCGGGTCGTGACAGGTTCGGGTGAGGCAAAAATACTGAGACTGGTGGGAGCGTATACCGGTTTTTCAACAAACCCGAAATTTGATCCGGATGATTTGAACACCTATCCCTATCCGGCCCTGGACCTTCAAAATAAAATTCCTTATATTCCGCTTCTCACCTCAAGGGGCTGCCCTTTTGCCTGTGCATATTGTGCCTCCCATATATTAAACCCGGTAAAAATGCTTCGAGAACCGGAATCCGTAATCGATGAAATAATGCACTGGCATAAAACATATGGCGTTAAAGATTTTGTATTCTATGATGATGCACTTCTTGCAGACCCTGAAAGACATGGGATTCCCATTTTCGAAGAAATCACGAAAGCAGGTTTAAATATCCGTTTTCACACACCCAATGCAGTTCATATTCGCGGTATTTCGCGTCAGATTGCCCGCTTGATGTTCAAAGCAGGTGTTGCAACACTGCGTTTAGGGCTTGAGACAACAGCATTTGAAAAAAGAGACGCGCTAGACAAGAAAGTAACCCAGGATGAATTCGTGCATGCTGTTGCCTGCCTCAAAGATGCCGGTTTTAAGAAGGAGCAGGTCGGGGCATACCTTCTGGTCGGACTGCCCGGTCAGTCCCTAAATTCCGTAACAGATGCCGTCAGAACAGTTGGAAAAAGCGGATTAACACCCGTGCTGGCCTATTATTCACCCATTCCTCATACGGCCTTGTGGCAAAAGGCAACTGCTTCTTCGCGTTACGATCTAGAGTCAGACCCCCTTTTTACAAATAACGCAATATTGCCCTGCCAGAGCCAGCCCTTTTCCTGGAAAACAATCTCGTATCTTAAAAATCTTGCTGCCATTTGTTAACCCGGCAATAAAATATGCTAAAGTGTCCTAAATTTACGCTGGCATCCTGTAAACCATGGAATTGATATTCATTCCTGCTCCTACAGAAGCAAACACAACTATATCTCCTGGGTGCAGCGCATGGTTATCCAGCTTTCCTCTCTGCAAAAGATCGAACATTGTTGGCAAGGTTGCAACCGAGCTATTACCCAGCCAGGAAATTGTCATCGGCATGACGTTGTCAGGTATATTTTTTACCTGATATAATTTAAACAACCTTTCCAATATTGCTTGATCCATCTTTTGATTGGCCTGGTGGATTAAAACTTTCTTTACATCGGCTAAGGTAAATCCTGCCTTGTCAAGGCTTTGTTTGACCACTTTAGGGACTTCCCGAAGGGCATACTTATATATTTCGTGACCAAGCATTTTAATGAACAACGCATCACTCTTGTAATTTGGGTTATATGACTTGCCAACGCCTAACAGATAGGCATTATCAAGCGTATCCGACCTTGTAACGTGTGATAATATTCCAGAATTTTGATCTGTTGCTTCCACCAGGGCTGCTCCGGCGCCGTCGCCATATATCATGCTGTCGATATCATGAGGATCTGAAACCCTTGATAGTGTCTCTGCGCCAATAACAAGTATCTTCTTGGCATCACCGGACTTGATATAATAATCAGCCAGAATCATCCCATGTAACCAGCCCGGACAGCCAAAGGGGACATCATAGGCAATGGTATAGGGATTTTCGATTTTTAGTTTGTGTTTCACCCTGCTGGCGATAGTTGGAACCATATCGGTTCTTATGTTACCCGCCGCCACATCGCCAAAATTTTGAGCGACTAAAATATAATCAAGGCTTTCTTTGTCTGTATTTTCTATTGTTTGTTTTGCAGCCCGAAAGGCAATGTCAGAGGTATTAAGCTCATCTGTTACATATCGCCTTTCATTGATATACGTTATCTCTTGGAGCTTGTGAATAATTTCATCGTTTGACTTTTGAAGTTTTATCCCATCAGCTCCATAAAAATCATGGCTAAGAAAATGCTTGTTCGGTATTCTTAAGGTTGGGATATAGCTGCCCGTTCTAGTTATAATCGAATTTAACATAATAATAATAAGAGATTTTGGGATGTTAGTTGCAAATTTTATAACTTTTCAATACCTACCGGAGCTCACTGGTGATAAAATATAAAAGGTCTGACTGTTTGAGCGTGTTAGTGAGCCTTAAGAAAAAACAGCATATCAGAAACTAATATTTCAAACATATGATTTTGTTTTTAAATAGACGATATTAAAAGATCGGTCTCTGTTTTTTCTTTAGGCTCACTTGCATGCGAGTTTCAGACATTTTATATTTTATTATCAGTGAGCGCGTCTTTTATCATCTGGTTCCACAGAACTTATTGAGAAGTTACCAGATTTTGTTTTTTTTAGCAAAAAATCGCTTAAAAAGCGTCACCGCACTTCGAAACGAGCACGAATCACTAAAATTCAAATAATCTAAACTGTATCATGGCTTAGATAATGTCGCAAAAGGATAATTATTTGGTCGTTGGAGCACTTGAATTTAGGTCATGCCAAATCCGGATCGGGCCACTTCAACTCGGTAACGATTGCTCCGATAACTGAAAAAATAGAAAAAATAAATATTCGCCACACACAACTTACAGTCACATTACTCACTGCGATCTCGGTACCCGCACCAATCAAAATTGAGATCGCGGTATAAAAAACACCGATCAAGGCTCCACAAACAACCGATCCGATAAAACGTTCCTTCAATGTTGCTCCTCCACCACCCAACGTCACTACAACGCAGCATAACATCGGCACAAGCACGGAAAGCCACCAAAGATCTTTTAAACTCGGAAGGGCCCCGATGTTTTTAAGGTAAACAAAATCTACCATACCAAATATTCCCGCCCCGGCAAGGGCACATATACCAATGTGCCAATAGCGCTTCATCATGGTTGCCCGCTTCTCAATACGCTTTCGAATTCGACGCCGTATCGTCAGCGGCCAGTTGTAAAACAAACAAAAAACCCAGTGTTCCAATAGCGCGCCAGTTTCACCGAACACCGGTACAATGTGTACAGTTTCATTGGCCCAGTGGCCTGCCATAAACCGGGCCAATACCGGATACCGATAGGCCATTTGAATCGGAAATGCAAGATAACCGATGTATTTGAAAAATCCTAAAAAAACGGCAATATTGTAGTCCTTGAAGTTCCGCTCTTTGATAACCAGGTACAGCACATAAAATCCCCGAACCAGCGAACCCGGTGAAATCG
>JAFDFH010000437.1 GCA_019309945.1 Deltaproteobacteria bacterium | reverse complement strand
TGTTCGGGTCACTGTAAGCCGCCCTAAACGGCTTCAAACAGTTGCCCGCTTTGAAAAAAATTACCGGATGACTCCGCTGGTAGGTTTAACCGTTTAACCATAAGTTTTTGAGAAGTTACTCAAATGTCTTCGCCACAGGCCCTGCCCTTCAAATTAAAGAAGAATTTAAGCCCTTTTTGAATTTTATCGGAGAATATTTTCGGGGCGAAAAATGCTCCCGCAACCCGCTTATTAATTTCAGCAATGGTTGGATAAGGATGCACTGCGGCAGCGATTTTCGAAAGCTTAACATTACCGTTCAGCGCCGCAACCCATTCGCTGATCAAATCCCCGGCGCGGGGTCCCAATATCTGTATGCCGATCGGTTTTTCTTTTTCATCCAGGATCATCTTTATTTTACCGATCTTTTCGCCTTCAGCAAGGCTTCGGTCATTATCCTTAAACGCCTCGGTATAGATCGAATAGTCTATTCCGGCCGACTGTGCCATTTTTTCATTCATTCCGATGCTCGCGAGCTCGGGGTCTGTGTATGTACACCATGGCAAAAAGGAGTAGTCTACTTTTCTGGGTATATGAAAGATGGCATTAGAGACTACAATACCTCCCTCATAACCGGCTGCGTGGGTGAATTGGAAGCCGCCACTTACGTCACCTGCAGCATAGATGTGTCGGTGTTTTGTGCGTAAGCGCTTATCCACCTTTATTCCGAAGCGGTCATATTCGACATCGATATCCTCAAGCCCCAGGCCGCTGGTGTTGGTGCTTCTGCCCATGGCAACGACGATCGTTTCTGCTTTTAAACGAATTGTTTTTCCTTCTTTATTCTTTATAGTTACTTCTTTTTGAGCACCAAGGTCCTTTGTAGCGGTAATTGAAGTGTTTAAATGAAATACGACACCTTCTGAACGCATCACCTTCTGGATCTCATCGGCCATATCCTTGTCTTCTTTACCCAGTATTTGATCAATGCGATCGATCACGGAAACCTTCGATCCCAATCGGCAGAAGGCCTGGGCCATCTCTATGCCGATGGGACCACCGCCTAAAAAAATAATGGACTCCGGCAAATGATCCAGATAAAAGATTTCCCTGTTGGTGATATGGGGCGTGCGGTCCAGCCCGGGAATGGGCGGAACAGCCGGAGAAGAACCCGAAGCAATGACCCAGTTCTTGGCGGTAAAGGTCTTGCCATTCAAGCGAACGGCATGCTCGTCGATAAACACGGGCTTTCCAAATTCCACTTTAGCTCCGAGGCTGCAAAATCTTTCTTCCGAATCGTGCTTTTGGATAGTGGCAATGACGGATTTGATGCGTTTTACCACTTCACGAAAATCGACCGGGGGTACATCAACAGAGGGAAGACCGAACTGAGTTGCGTTTTTCATCAAATGATAAACATGTGCCGTTTTGATGAGCGTTTTGCTGGGAACGCATCCGAAGTGTAGACAGTCGCCGCCAAGTTCTTTCTCCTTTTCCACAAGAAGCGTTTTGGCGCCCAGCTGTGCCGATCCGGACGCAACGGTCAATCCTGCGGCACCCCCACCGATGATACCCATATCATAGTCATAGTCGGCCATGATTTCCTCCGCTTTCGAATATACGCGAATATATGCGTATTTTTTATTGGTCGAATCCAAGTAACCGCTCAAAAGATGCGGCCTTATTCAGGTACAGATATAAGTTAATGTTTAAAACAGATGTATTCTCAGGTCAACCTTCAAGCAAGTTTTAATTATTGTAACCGTTCAGGGAACGTTGAAATTAGAAAATAGAAATTGGAAATTTGGCCCTCATGTTTGGTACTGTTGATGAACGCATTCAATTTGGGGCCGAGTTTTTCAACTATCAACTCGTAAACTCGTTTCATCTCGCCCCAATTTCTACTTTCCAATTTCAAGTTTCAAGCCGTGAACGGTTACTAATTATTTAACCTTTTATTTTAAAATCTTGGAACCGGAATGTTTTTTTTGCCATTTCCTCCATTGAATATCTTCGGAGTCAATTTGGGGAAGCCACCGCTTGAAATATTCCCCTTGAATGCCCTTGAGCCCTTTTTTATAAGGGTACCACAACGTACCGGTTTCTTTATCATACAATACAAAAATATTATTGTATGTCCATCCCGAAGGGGCGATCGTCAGCGTTCGGCCGTCAATCCGGCGGCTGTACACAGCCGCTAAATCCGCCAGCGGTCAGTACCCGACCGCAATTGCCTTCGAGCCTAATATGGTATTAGCGATTTCGTGGCGTGCGAGCTTCCGAACCGAATAGGCATGTGCCTCTGAATCATCTGCAACTCCAATCACCCGAAGATTGGAAGAAACCAAAGACGTACTTCTACTCAGGTTTGAATTGTCAAGTGTCGTAAATGCATTTCTTCCAATTCCGTACTGAAACCGGTCAGGTTTAAAACCGATCGATGCTGCCTGGGTAACATTCCAGTGTTCTCCTAAGCGATCGACAATAAAGGTTTTACTTCCCTTTTTGACAACAGAAGAAAAAGTGATACCAGGTTGAACGAAGCAAATCACAATGAATATTATGATAAAAAAGAATAATGATTTTTTATACATTTTCTTTTCCTCCTTTTGTTTAAGGTCAATAGGCGGGGCAGAATACGACCTAAAATCTGCATGTAACACAATGAAAAGGATGCGATTTAAAGGTATGTCGTCTGGAGCTCGAGATCCTTACAAATACCATCGAAATGGTTCGGGTCTGTGAAGGATCGAATGTGTAACTTTTCAATATGTTCCGGTAGGCTCGCTGCGCCATCCGCTAATTTTTTTCAATACGGCCAAAACTTGCCGTTAAGGGCGCCTAACAGTGACCCGCGCACGGGATCTAAAATGAGTGTGTCGCTTAGCACAAACAGGCT
>JAFDFH010000436.1 GCA_019309945.1 Deltaproteobacteria bacterium | reverse complement strand
GTCATGATCTTTTTCTTTTCCGTATTATCTTTTCATAGAGTGTTGATGAAAAACATACTTTTTACGGCTATTATATTCTTCGGTACTTTTTCTCTGGACTTCGTTAAAAGAGCTCAAAAGATTCTAATCGTATCCGGAGCAATTACCATATTATTAAACTGGATTGATCATTTTTTCGCAAGTGATGTGTTAGACTTAGTCTTTTCCTTTTCCTTTTTTTTCTATAGCTTGTTTATTGTCGTATTTATGGTCAGGCATATCGCTAAGAGCGAAAAGATTAATCTAACCATCATAATCAATTCAATCAACGGGTATCTGCTTTTAGGAATATTAGGAGCAATGCTCCTGGCCATGGCGGAAATGCTGCAAAAACATATCTATCATCTGGATACCGGGGCGATTAATTTTGCCGGGGGGACTGCCCAAGGGTTTTATGATTTTCTATACTTCAGCTTTATTACCCTGACAACGTTAGGATATGGTGATGTCACACCGGTTTCAGCTTTTGCGAAATCCGTTACACTGATCATCGCCGTTAGCGGCCAGCTTTATTTGACCATTCTGGTTGCCATGCTGGTTGGAAAGTTTCTCAGCCGAACAGAGACCGATTGATCCGGGACTCCACGAAACTATCTCCGGTATAATTTTGCCATCGACCCCGCCGGTTTGTTTGACTCGGGGGATATTTTATTGGAGAATTTCCGTAAAATTTCCCAAAACAGCCTCATTTTTACCTTCATATTGGTCTTTTTGACAGCAAAAGGTGGTGTATGGAAAGCTGGGCTATGTTTTTTATACTTTTTCCCTATCAGTGGACAAAGGGGAAATAGTGGAGAAAGTTTTCTAACAATTTCAACCGACGGATCTAACTTTTGTTCATTTTATGATATTTATTACAGATCACAACTTTGCCCAATCCTTAGATAATAATATCAAAAGTTTGATGGCTGAAAAGCGGAACACAGCATATTGTAGCCTGAACCCGAAACTTTCAACTAAAGGAGGTACACTCAGATGAAGAAGACAGGTCCCAATTCAGTGAAGATGTTTGTGCGTTGTATGTCCGCCGTGGCGTTGTCCTTGATAATTTTATTCGGAACGTCCGCGGGGGTAAAAGCCGATGAGGCAGATGCCAAGAGGATCCTCAAGGCCATGTCAGATTACATGGCGGCGCAGAAATCCATCTCGTTTGGATTCGATGCCACCCTCGAGGTCGTCACCAACGATGAACAGAAACTCGCGCTGGCGAGTTCAGGCACCGTTGCTCTCAAGCGGCCTGACAAAATCCGTGTCATGCGCTACGGCGGGTTTGCCGATGTGGAGATGTCCTTTGACGGGAAAATGCTGACACTGCTGGGCAAGAACCTCAATCTCTATACGCAGCTTGAGGTGCCTGGCACGATCGATCACCTGGTCGACGAATTGAAGGATAAATACAATAGGCCGCTGCCTGCTGCGGATTTACTGTTGTCGAATTCCTACGATGATCTGATGCATGGTGTCATCGATGTAAAGGACCTTGGCAGCGGTGTGATCGGCGGCGTTGAGTGCGATTACCTTGCTTTTCGAACCAACGACGTTGATTGGCAGATCTGGATTGCCAAAGGCAAACGCCCTTATCCTTACCGATATGTCATCACCTCCAAGCGCATTAGCGGTGGACCGCAATACACCATTCAGACCAGGGACTGGAAGACTGGCGGCGAGGTGGCAGCAACCGATTTTGGCTTCAAGAACCCAACCAAGGCCGATAAAGTTGAGCTGAAGGATCTCAAGGGTGCGAATGATTTACCAGACCATTTCATGAAAGGAGACGCAAAATGAACATATTTAAGCTATTTGGTATCGTTCTGATTTTCGGAATCATCATGACTTTCGGGCCTGAGATTGGAGAGCGGCTTTCGGTCCCCGGGGCTCAGCGTCTGGTGCCGGCTGTCGAGGCCAGAGTCGGACGTCCGCTAACCCCGGTGAGCGTTGCCGGGGTGGCGCGGCGCTCGGTGCGGCGTTGCGCGGTAGGCGTATATAACTGTAGACTTCCCGGACCCCATTCTTTGGACAGCCTGCTTGGGCAGATAAACGCTGAGCCGATTCGCTTTCCCGGTTAACGGTTCAGGGGTTCGAAAAAACTGAACATTCAACATTAACTCAGACTAAGAGGCTGAGCTGCGCTTCGCCCCCGGCTCGGCCTGAACAGAAGGTGACTGTGCTTTAACTTTGCGATATAACTTCTAAAACATAAAAACGTCGGGACTGGGATTTGATACCTGGTATTTTGCTATATCATTTTACTTTCACTTCAGGGGAATAAATCTCATGAAATTCAGGAAGCCCGAATTCGTCTTAAACTGTATTTATAAAACAAACTCGGTCATTATTCTTTTTATTGCGTTAATTGGTCTGACCGCCTGCATCGCCCACTATCCGGTGAACAAATCCATCTCATCGGTCAAAACGGTGGAAGATTACTCTCTCGAAAACCGGGTTTTTCAGGTGCGTATAAGGTGCGAAAGGTGCATTTGCCTCTCACGATTCATTAAACGCAAGTGTTTGAAAGTAGGATAAGTACTTGTTTTAAATAAACATATCTTTCAAATAGATGTTTTGGGGATCCATCATGTTTCTCCTTAAACAAGGAACATCCCGATAGCTCTTAAAAAGTCATTAAATAAGGAACGCCCGTCTATCTGCGATCCTAGGCCGATTCGTTCAAAAGCAGGGTTTCCATATAGACACGAATGGTTTCACCAAATTTAACTTTATATCCGGCTTTGTGGAGGGCTCTTTCGATCGCTGCCAGGGTGGATACGATAATGTGCTTGTCGATATTACCCATATGTCCCAATCGGAACGCCTTTCCGGCATAATCGGCTAAACCGGCCGCTA
>JAFDFH010000435.1 GCA_019309945.1 Deltaproteobacteria bacterium | reverse complement strand
GTTACCCCATCAACATTCAGGCAGCATCGTCGTCTTAGGTTTGAAGATGACGGCTTTTGAAGAAGCACGCCGTGCGGACATCCATCATGCCGTGATTATGGCAGCCATCGTGCTGGCCCTGGGATCAGGTGTGATTTTTTTCATCTTTGTTATCCAGAATTACTATTTGGTAAACAAAACCTTGAAGCAGACTCAGGATTATACAAGACAAGTGGTGGCCAATATGGCCAATGGCCTTCTGAGCATTAACATGGAAGGAAAAATCGTCTCTTACAATCAATTGGCTTTGGAATTGCTGGGACTTCAAGAAACTGAAATGCAGGAAATAAATCTGAAAAATTTAATCGATTTTGAAGCAACCGGTATTCATGACACCTTAACTCAATGTGAATCCGTTTTAGACCGGGAAATCGAATATCAAAGGGAATCCGGTCCCATTGTGCCGATAGCGCTAAGTGTCGCCCCGATCCTTGAAAAACCGGATACCTGTATTGGCGCCGTTATCGTACTTCGGGATTTAAGTGAAATTAAACAACTGGAGGAAAAAGTTCGTCGCTCGCAGAAACTTGCCGCGATTGGGAAGCTTTCCGCCGGTGTCGCCCATGAGATCCGTAACCCACTGAGTTCCATCCGCGGATTTGCTCAATATCTGCGCCATGCCCTGGCAGATCGCCCCCAAGAACAGGAATACGCTGAAATTATGGTCAGTGAAGTGGATCGAATCAACAGCGTGGTGAATGACCTGCTAACCTTTGCCCGCCCAATGGAACCTGAACCAACACCAACAGATATGATGGAATTGATAAAACATGCGGTTCGATTGGTGCAAGCCGATGCGAAGTCACGCGATGTGTCCATCCGCGAGAGCATCTCACCGGATTTGCGAAAAATCTCGCTGGATACCAAACAGATGACCCAGGTTCTCCTCAATCTCTTACTCAACTCACTGCAGGAAGTTGCCGAAGGAGGGAGCATTGAGGTGGGTGCCGAGCTGGATGCTTCCGGCACCCGGCTGCACCTTTGGGTGGAGGACGATGGCCCCGGTATTCCGGCCGATACCCGACAAAAAATCTTTGATCCTTTTTTTACCACCCGGGAAAAAGGTACCGGCTTGGGGCTTGCGATTGTACATAAGATTGTGGAAAACCACGGTGGTGAAATCCGGATTGACAGCCCATTGCCCGGTAAGAGCCAGGGCTGCCGGTTTACAATAACTATTCCGGTGAGGCCGGATAATTTATGAAAGGAGCCCTGTGAAACCCAAAATTCTGGTCGTTGACGACGAGCTTTCCCATCGCAAGATGCTTGAGGCGGTCCTTTCGGCTGAAGGATATGAAATCGATCAAGCCGAAGACGGTCAGGCGGCCATTGAACAGGTCGTACAACGATTCTATGACCTCATCCTGATGGATATTCGAATGGCCCGGACAGGAGGTCTAGAGGCCTTAAAAAAGATAAAGCAGATCAGCCCGGGAATACCTGTTATTATCATGACGGCCTATGCATCGGTGAATACAGCCATAGATGCTCTTAAGTCCGGTGCCTACGACTATCTCACCAAGCCCCTCGATATTGACGAACTGAAAATTTTAATCGAAAAAGCGCTTCGCTTTAAACAGCTGGAAGAGGAAAATCGTTTTTTAAAAGAGCGCTTAAATAATCGCTTTGACTTCGCCAACATTATCGGCGGCAGCGAGTCCATGAACCAGCTTTTGGAAACGGTGGCTCTGGTTGCACCGACCGATGCGACCGTCCTCATTACCGGTGAAAGCGGCACCGGCAAGGAACTCATCGCCAATGCCATCCATCAGAACAGTCTTCGTCGAGGAAAACCGCTTATCAAGGTCAACTGTGCCGCTCTACCCGAAACGCTTCTGGAAAGCGAACTGTTCGGCCATGAGAAAGGTGCATTTACGGGAGCACTGACACAAAGAAAGGGGCGTTTTCAACTGGCCCATTCGGGTTCTATCTTTCTGGATGAAATTACCGAAATGTCAACAGTCATTCAGGCAAAAATTCTTCGCGTACTTCAGGAACAAGAGTTCGAACCTATAGGCAGTTCTCATACGCTGAAGATAGACACCCGCGTGATGACAGCGACCAATAAAAATATAGAAGAAGAAATCAGCGCGGGCCGCTTCCGTGAAGACCTTTATTTCCGAATTAATGTCATAACATTACGTGTTCCACCATTACGTGAACGCCGCGATGATATTGCCCTGCTGGCGGATTCTTTTCTCAAGCGGTTTGCTGATAAAAACAGAAAACCAATCAAAGGCTTTACCCCCCGAGCAGTTGATTTGATGATGCGTTACGAATGGCCCGGCAATGTCCGGGAACTGGAAAATCTAGTTGAACGAGCAGTTATTATGGCCCGGGGGGAAATGCTAACGCCGTCCGAGTTTCCGGAAGTAATTACCCGCTTAGATCCGGAATCAAAAAAAGCGGAAATCGAGTTAACCCCGGGCCGATCCCTAAAAGAGGTTGAAAAAGAGATGATCATTCGAACCTTGCAGGAAACCGCAGGCAATCGCACCCATGCCGCTAATATTTTAGGCATCAGCCGCCGGACATTGCAGCTTAAGCTAAAAGCATATGGTATAAATTAAATAAATTGTAGCCGTTCACGAGTTCAAAGGTTCAGGGTTCAGATGTTCGAAGTTCAATGCAAATCTCAACAGCTGATACGTCAAACCTGAATTTTGCTTGCGACTTTGGGTTGAAAACGCAAGTTCATGGCACAGCCGGTTGATTCATACGCAAAATGGCTGAATAACTCGATTGAGAGACCCACTGAAACTCATTTATTCGATCAGGCTTAGGCAAAAAAGCAACCCTGAACCTTTGAACCCTGAACCTGTGAACGGCTACCATTATTTATGCG
>JAFDFH010000434.1 GCA_019309945.1 Deltaproteobacteria bacterium | reverse complement strand
ATCAATGAAGGATACAAAAGAGGCTGCAGAAAGTATTACCAAGGTCGTTGATCGTTTGGATGTTCTCATAAACAACGCGGGTGCTTACTTTTCGAAATACAGAGAAACCCCTGAGGGTTTCGAATCAACCCTTGCATTAAACTACTTATCCCCATTTCTGCTTACCCATCATCTGATAGAGCAGATGAAGCATACCGCTTCTGAATATGGTGAAGCACGAATTATCAACATCTCCTCCATAATGCATAAAGGTCCAATTAACTGGGATGATATTAATTATAAAGAAACGACTTACAACAGTTCTTCCGCTTATTATCAGTCAAAACACCTATTGACCTCATTCACCTATTATCTGGCCAGAAAGCTGAAAGAAATGGGTATCACAGTGAATTGCATTCATCCGGGGTTTGTGAAGACCGCTCTTGCACAATCGGATTATCCTTTCCCGATGAACCTAATCGTTCCAATTGTTGGTTTTTTTATAGGAGAATCTCCAAAACAAGCAGCGGATACGCCAGTTTGGCTTGCTTTATCGAATGAGGTAAAGGATTTAAGCGGTGAATATGTTCATCACCGAAAAGTTAAAAAGAGTTGGTCCCCAACCAGGGATGAAAATGCTCAAACGCGACTTTACAATGTTACTCAAAGTATGTTGTCCGAATGGTTATAGCTGAAAAATGTAAAATAAATTAGGTATAGCAAGGCAAATCAAACCGGATGATACCCAGATCCGTATAATTACTTGTTAGACTGCCAGACCCTCTGGGCCACGACGCAATTGATCCCGCATCGCTCCTGGTGATGATGTAGCGGCGGCAGACAGGGAAAAGGGGGAAGACTATGGAGCAAGACCGGGCCACGCAGATCATGGTGCTCCTGGCCGTGTGCCAGAAATTCGAGATGGAGACAGAAAACGATGTCATTCCCCGGATAGCCAGCGCCTTTGCTGGCGGGATCGGCAATACGGGGGCCGTCTGCGGGGCCGTCATCGGCGCCGTGATGGCTATCGGCCTCAAGCAGGGGCGGGCCAACACAATGGAAGAAGCGCTCCGCAATCTGGCTGTGGCGCGGGAGTTTCGTCGCCGGTTCGAGGCTGAGATGGAGACCATCAGCTGCCGTGAACTGACAGGGGCAGATCTCAGCACTGAGGAGGGGATCGAGCAGTTTATGAGCTCTGACACACCCCAGGCGGTTTGCTTTCCGGCGGTCAGAGTAGCTTACCGGCTCGTGGTGGACCTGCTCAAGTAAACCTCGCAGTCATGGGGACCGTAACGCTCAAGCCACCGACGGAGGGAGTTGACCTGGCAGCCTAATTAGCGTATGCAGCCGACTGCTATTGGCTGAGGCTGAAGAGTGCGTTACAGATATCTCCAACATATCATAGAACCAAAAGTGTAGATAGCGGCTATCATTGTTCATCCTGATCTAAAGAACAAAAACCGAGGATTGACGTTAAAATTCCACGCTTTTCCTATTTGAGGGATAATTACACTACTCCCCAATAATTTTGACCAATACCCTTTTTCTCCTCCTACCATCAAACTCGCCGTAGAAAATTCGCTCCCAAGTACCGAAATCCAGCCTGCCGTCGGTTATGGCCACAACGACCTCCCGCCCCATAACCTGTCTTTTCATGTGTGCATCTGCGTTGTCCTCGCCTACGTTGTGCCGGTACTGGGACACAGGCTCATGAGGAGCCAACTTTTCCAGCCAGATCTCATAGTCATGATGCAGACCGGATTCATCGTCATTAATAAACACAGACGCGGTTATGTGCATCGCGTTGCATAGAACGAAACCTTCCTTGATGTCACTTTCCCTTAAGCATTTTTCAACCTGTGGCGTAATATTGATAAATGCTCTTCGGGTCGGCACTTCGAACCAGAGTTCTTTGCGATAACTTTTCATTTTCATTCCTCCGATTTTTTTATTATTGCATTCTCGTAAACCTTCTCTAAAAATCCACTTCCCGATTTTCTATGAACTTCCATTGCAAGGACTATGATTCTGTAAGACAAATCTTTAGAGCCAATTTCAAAACGTCCCATTTTACCCAATTCCGGCGTCAGGCTCAAATTTTAATACTCGAAATACTCAATGTATTCCTGTGGTTAAAATTTTTGCCTTCCTTGACCTTGAACAAACTGAAATGTTTTGAAACCGGCTCTTTATATATAATTTTTCCTTTTTTCTTATTCATTCGTGTAAATTCGTGGCCCAAAACGAGCCTACATCTTTTTCAAAAGCTGATTGGCGGCGGTCAGCATTGGATCCCAGACCGGACTAAAGGGTGGCGCATAGGCCAGGTCCGACTGGCTGAAGTGTTCTACCGTCATGTGGTTGTGAAGGGCGACCGCCGGAGCATTGATTCGGTGTGCGACCCCCTCTTGACCTACCATTTGAACGCCAAGGAGACGACCTGATTTTTTATCACCGACCATTTGAACCCAGATGGTGGATGAACCCGGATGGGCGTGAGCACGAGACCGGGTTTGAACCATCGTTTCGGTGGCTTCAAAACCGTAATTTGACGCTTCCTCTAGGTTGAGACCTGTCTGAGCCACTTCCAGTTCAAAAACCTTAAAGACCGCGGTTCCGGCAATTCCCTGAAGTTTCGTTTCCTTGCCGCAAATATTGTCAGCGACCGCCCAGCCGCCCCTGTTTGCCCTTAACGCCAGGGGAATCCATGTCTTCTGACCGGTAACAACATGAAAGGCGTCGGCACAATCTCCGGCTGCAAAAATATTGTCAACCGAGGTTTTCAGCCTACGATCGACTGAAATCGAATTATTAATACCGAGTTCTATACCTGCTTTTTCAGCAAAATCACTGTTCGGTGTCACGCCGACAGCCACTATAACCATATCCCCTTCCAAAGTAAGGTCCCCACAAACGACCCTTAGCCGGTCACCTGATTTTTCGATTTTCTCCACCATTTTTCCGGGGTATAGATTGACATTGTTTGACTCAACCGCCTTTTTGACCACCTGCGCCATCTCGCCATTCAACCATGGGAGGAAAACAGGACGCGGTTTGATCATGTCTATATCGATCTGCAGCGCTCGCAGCGCCTCACACATTTCCAGGGCAATATATCCCATCCCGAGGATGATGACCTTTTTAACAGCATTCGATTTTATGAACTGTTTGATCTTTCTTCCGTCTTCAAGGCTTTTCAGTGCCATAACAGCCGGAAGATCAAATCCGGGAAGATCCGGAATAATCGGAGACGCGCCGGTCGCGATGAGCAGCCCATCAAAGGAAAACTCAAAGTTTTTACCTTCCCGGGAGGTGCCGGACACGGTTTTGTGAACGGGATCAATTTTTTCAGCCCGATATCCGGTGAGAAGATTGATGTCCTGTTTTTCCCTAAAGACCTTTGCGTGTCTGACAACCAGGTCGTCGATAGCCCTGCCGGGATCAGCAATATTGTAGGGCATACCACAGGCGCTGTAAGAAACATCCATGGTTTTTTCGAGTACGGTAACCTTTAGGTCCGGTTGGTTTCTTTTGGCCCTGCTGGCGGCACTCATACCGGCGGCATCTCCACCGATTATAACAAAATTCATAGTTGACTCCTTTTTTCATTCAGAAGATTATTGGTAACCGTTCACGGAACGTTGAAATTAGAAAAGAGAAATCGGAAATTTGGCCTTCATGCTTTTGAACGGATAAGGAAACCTTGCTTTTCCGAATTTTGATCGATAGATAATATTACTGAAGCTTCCCATTTTTTTATTGGGGTGGATCAGCGCATGTG
>JAFDFH010000433.1 GCA_019309945.1 Deltaproteobacteria bacterium | reverse complement strand
TATAAAACAGCGCTTGAAGCAGTTTTAGAAGCAATGCTACCCGTGTCGTCACGAAGCCTTAATTATGAACCCATGGAAGGAATCCATGCGAATATTTATGAAGCCATCGAACGGGTGAACACCTTTTCAATGTTATCCGGCAAGAAAATTGTTGCTATTATCGACTCGCGAATATTTTATTCAAAACAGGATGAAGACCGACTTCTTGAACAGGCTAGGCAGGCTTATGAGGACCGCGATATGCAGAAGGCTTCAAAATACCTGCTCAGCCTTCTAGGGGTCCTGAATCTAAGGTTTGATGATTTAAATAAAGAAAATAGAACTAAGACATTAAAAGTAGATCCGGAAAAATTCGGTGATGGCGAGTGGCTCGATACGCTTATTCGCCATTGCGAGGAAAACAGCCTGGCGATACCGGCCGGTGAAGATGCCGCCGGAGTTCTCCAGAAGGCCATCGGGAAAGGATTTCCAGAAGGAAACCATTTAATCATTACCACTGAACTGGTAGATAAACGGAGGGGCCTTTTTAAAACCATCAAAGCAAATGGAATGATTATCGACTGCTCGATTCCCAAAGGAGACCGCCGGGCGGATCGGATGGCCCAGGAAGCCGTGCTCAAAGAAAGGATGCAAGCTATCCTTAAAGCGAGCAACAAGACAATTGATAAGGATGCTTATCTGGCCATGTATGCGATGACCGGGTTTGACCTTCGTACATTTTCAAATAATCTTGAAAAACTGATTAGTTACGTCGGCGATCGCGACAACCTAAACGTGGACGATGTTGAATCTGTTTTAAAACGTACCAAGCTGGATCCAATATACGAGTTAACCAATGCGGTAGCCGGTCGAAACATGGAAACGGCACTGTTTTACCTGAATTCCCTTTTTAGCGGCATGGTACATCCCCTTCAGGCTCTTGCCGCCATTATAAATCTGATGAGAAAACTTTTGCTCATCAAAGGTTTTGTGGAAAGTCCTCACGGGAAGGCATGGCAGGCCGACTGTCCCTACGCACGCTTCCGGAACCGTGTCATGGATGATCTGCAGAGGTATGACGCGGAGTTATTGGATTTATTGAAAGATTGGAAAAGTATGGTTTTGCCTGATAGCGAGGAGAACAATAAAAAAAATCATAAAAGGGCGCCAAAAAAGAAAAGCACGCCGGATACGGATCTTTTAATTGTAAAACATCCGCAAAATCCTTATCCGATTTATCAGACGCTGAAAACATCCGAAAATTTCACAAAGGATGAGCTTATCGCCAGGATTGAGTATCTGAGTGAAGCTGATTTGAAGTTGAAGTCAACCGGCCAGAACCCAAAACTCATTTTGGAACAAGCAATTTTTTTTATCTGTCAAAAAAAATCGGGATGAAATGTGAGGACGGAGGTCAGAGGACGGAGGTCAGAGGTCAGAGGACGGAGGTCAGAGGACATTCATTCCTTACCACTGGGGTAAAGATCAGGTGTCAGGTGTCAGGTTTCAGGACATATGAAGGTTTTGGATTTCGGATTTCGGGAAAAGCTGAAAATCAATCACTTAAAAACCTATTCGGTTTCGGCGGGTCGGGGTTAGAATATGGGCTTTGTAAGGCGACAGGAAGAACGTCTGGCGATTCGTTTGTTAACATGGCAGTATCAGCGAATGAACCACCCCGTACCGGCTTCTTCAGAACTGGAGCGATTGGCGCAAAAGCTTGTGGATGACGCCCATCGTATCGCCCGGGAACGAGGACGCAATGTCATTGAGATTATTAAAGATTTAATAAGTGATATAAAGAAAGATTGACATTCCCCAAATAAAAAGTTGAAAAATTTTGCATCCTGTGTTATCAAGCGCCGTCTGAACTTAAATGGTTGTTGGCATTTGGGATATTTTTAATCAACATTAATGTAGATGAGTGAAAGGGGGTTATGATGCGCAAAGGGTTATTATTTATTGTTGCTTGTCTTGTCATCGGTTTAATTTATTCACCTTGTGCCTGGGGTTTATGGGGTAAGAAGGTGACGACCATCAAGATTGGGCTGAACATCCCGATTACGGGTGATATACCCAAGGTTGGCGAAGGGTCCAAATTTGCGGCCCAAATGTGGCTTGAGGATATTAATGCTGCCGGTGGGTTGAAGGTTGGGAAAAAAATGTATCAGGTCGAACTGGTGATCGAGGACAACGAATCCAAGGCCGAATCGGCTGTAAAAGTAAACACCAAAATGATCACCGAAGATGAAGTTCTGATCATTATTGGCCCACAATCATCCAAACAGGCGGTACCTGCGGGGGAGGTGGCGAATAACTACAAAACCCCGATGATCAGTCCATGGTCCACGAACCCCAACACCACCATGGATCGCCCTTATGTATTTCGCGGCTGCTTTCTGGACCCTTTCCAGGGACCGGTTGTGGCCAATTTTGTTAAAGATGAGTTCGGATACAAAAAGGCTGCGGTGCTATATGATGTGGCAAGTGATTACCCCAAGGGGCTGGCCGAGTTCTTTAAGCAGGCCTGGGAAAAAATCAATGGTCCCGGTTCGGTGGTGGCCTATGAAAGCTTCACCACCAAAGATACCGATTTTAGCGCTCAGCTAACGAAAATCACTAACTCGGGGGCCCAGTTTTTATTCACCCCCCAGTACTATAATGAGGTGGCCTTGATCGTTCAGCAGGCCCACCAGTTGGGGTGGAATAAACCCATTATCGGCAGTGACAGTTGGGGTTCGGCCGAAACCGTTGCACTTTGCGGTAAGGATTGCTATGGCCTCTTTTTCACTACCCACTACGCTGCCGCCGGTGCAGGAGGGGCGACCAAAGCCTTTATCGACCGCTACAACCAAAAACACGGCTATGTCCCCGATGATGTGGGCGCTTTGACATGGGATGCCATGAG
>JAFDFH010000432.1 GCA_019309945.1 Deltaproteobacteria bacterium | reverse complement strand
CACGGGGTCTCCTTTCCTCTTCTAAAGGCCATCATCAAAGTAGAATCGGATTTTAACCCCCGAGCAGTTTCTAAAAAAGGTGCAATGGGTCTGATGCAGATCATGCCGGAAAACATCAAAATATTAAAAGTGAAAGACCCCTTTGATCCCTGGGAGAATATTATGGCTGGGGCACGTTATTTCAAACAACTTTTGGATCGCTTTAACGGAAAAGTACCATTAACCCTGGCGGCGTATAACGCAGGTCCAGGCGCTGTAGATCAATTCCAAAGTATTCCACCCTATAAAGAGACGGAAGATTATGTGAAAAAGGTCATGAAATATTATTACGCCTTTAAAGAAAGCTAGGGGTTCACGAAAAAATAAGTTCGCAATTTTAGGCGTTGAGGCGCCCGGCCGGCAAGGTGTGAAAGCGCAGGAAGATCTGGCATATTCCGAGTTTTCGCAACTCAGCCAGGCGGGATGTAGTAAATCTGTTTAAAAAGGAGAAGACCATGAAGCGCTGGCATATGATTACGGCCGTCGCAATTCTGCTACTTACCGGTTGCACAAATATTGGACCCAAAACGATTACGCGTGACCGCTTTGATTACAACACAGCGATTGCCGACTCCTGGAAGGAACAGACCCTTCTTAATATCGTAAAACTGCGCTATGCGGACATGCCGCTCTTTGTGGAGGTGGCGTCAATCGTAAGCGGTTACACCCTTGAACATTCGATCAATCTCGGTGGTACCGTTTCTTCAGAAACTGCTGTGCAGGGCGACTTTTTAGCACTTGGTGCGGCCGGCAAATATACGGATAGACCCACCATTACCTATGTCCCGATTACCGGTCAAAAATTCAACGAAAGCATGATGACCCCCATACCACCCAAGGCGATCCTTTTCCTTATGCATACCGGCTGGCCGGCCGACATGATACTTCCCATCACGGTAAGCTCTATTAACGGACTTAGGAGCCGGGTGGCCGCCGGCGCAAGCAAGCGATGGGGTGATCCTGGGTTTTACCGTGTGATCGACCTGCTTCGAGAAATACAAAAATCGGGTGCGGTGGGGATGCGAATTGACAAAAAAAAGGACAAGCAAGAAACGACGGTCATGTTTTTTCAACATAAAGACCTTGCTCCCGAGATCGCGGCCGCGCTTCGGGAACTCAACTCGTTGCTTGGTCTGCAACTAGGGGAGAAGGAGATAAGTGTAACCTATGGCGTGATCCCCAAGGGTGATCACGAGATTGCCCTGCTCACGCGCTCGATGCTGCAAATCATGATTGAACTGGCCACCCAAATCGATGTTCCCCCCCAGCACGTGGCTGAAGGTCGCACCGTTCCTTCTTTGGCAATATTTGATCGTACCGAAGAAAAAACCGGCCGGCTCGTCAAGATTAACAGCAGTGCCGATAAGCCCGCGGACGCCTTTACGGCTGTGAATTATAAGGATCACTGGTTCTGGATCGATGACCGCGATTTTAAAACAAAACGGGCATTTGCGTTTCTGATGATACTCTTTTCACTGACTGAAACCGGCGGTAAGGAAGGCCTCCCCCTTGTAACGATTCCGGCGGGTTAATACAAAATGATACGGCTAAGAAAAAAAGAAGAGCTCGATACCAAAGAAAAATTAAAAATTTTCGGGCCGGCGATTTTGTTGACGATTGTCGGATTCGTGGTTGCCTATCAGTTCGTAGCTCCAGCGCCCCCCCGAACTATCTCCATGGGCACCGGTTCAATTGAAGGGGCTTATTATGCATATGGTAAGGCCTACCGCGAGCGATTGGCCCAAGACGGTATCGCTCTAAAATTGAAAAACACATCCGGTGCCGTCGAAAACGTTAAGCTGCTCGAGTCTGATATAGATGGTGTCGATGTAGCATTCGTCCAGGGCGGCTTGGCCAATTTGGCAAAAAGCAACAACCTTGTATCCCTGGGCAGCCTTTTTTTTGAACCGATGTGGATCTTTCATCGCGCCGGTATCGAACTCCATCGCCTGCCTGACCTGAAGGGGCTTCGGGTTGCGGTCGGTCCGGAGGGCAGCGGCACGAAAACATTGACGATGCAGTTGCTTGAACTAAACGGTATCAACCACAAGAACACCCGAATCCTTACATACGGTGCCCCCAAGGCCGCCGACATGCTGTCGATGGGTGAAATTGATGTTGCCGTTTTTGTTGCCAATCTGCGCTCACAATACATTTTCCAGCTTTTTAAATCAAAAACGGTTAAGCTGATGGGGGTTGAACGCGCCAAGGCATATGCACTACGCCACCAACACCTGCATGTTTTAACCTTACCCGAGGGTGTGATTGATTTTGAAACCAATGTTCCTTCACAGGATCTTGCTATGATTGCCACAACCGGCCAACTGGTGGCACGCTCGGACCTGCATCCGGCCCTGGTTGCTTTACTATTGCAAACGGCCGAGGAGATTCACGATACAGGAGGTGGTTTTGAACAGGAGGGGCAGTTTCCAGCACCGAGATATCTGGATTTTAAATTGAGCGATGACGCAAGGCGGTTTTACAAATCCGGTCCCTCTTTTTTACAGCGGTATCTTCCCTTCTGGGTGGCAAATTTTATTAATCGTATGACCGTCATGCTACTGCCGTTAATTGTGCTGCTATTTCCGTTTTTCAAACTCATGCCCCCGATATACCGCTGGAAAATGCGGTCCCGGATATATCGCTGGTATTCTGGACTGGAAGCCGTCGACCCTGAGGTTCACAAGAAAGACTTGCCTGCACACCTGGATGACTATTTATTGAAACTCAATAGGATCGAGGAACAGGTAACGAATATTTCCGTACCGCTGGCATACACCGAAGAACTTTACCATCTTCGTTTGCACATTGACATGTTGCGAAACAAGCTCCTTAGATATAGAGAAAAAG
>JAFDFH010000431.1 GCA_019309945.1 Deltaproteobacteria bacterium | reverse complement strand
TCCCTGATCCACCGGTTTTCTTCCTCTGTCAGAGGACCTTTTTCCCGAAGATTGCGTAGATTCTCTTTGAGCTGCTGGCCGTTTTTTGGTCCGCTAAGCACCAGATCCACGTGGGCGTTGGACAGGCAGAAACGATAGCAATCAGCTGCGGTCATGACAGGTCCGTTCCAGCCTTTTGGACGCTTAAGGAGACCGCGCCATCGCGTCGCTGTGTATGCAACAATGGCAGGCTTGCGTTTGGCGAGGTGGGGGAAGATGTCCTGTTCAGCCCCTGGATGAGCGGCATTGTATCGGATCATAAGCATGTCCAGGGGAGACTCTTCGGCGAGCTTTCCCGCCCTTTTCCGGTCGTGAATACTCACCCCAATGGCCCTTACCATGCCTGCCTCCCGAAGGGATACGAGCGCTTCAATGGTGGATGAACTCCAGGCGCTCGCACGACCAAGCCAAAAAAGCTGAAAAACGTCGAGATAGTCGGTGCCGAGCTTTTTAAGGATTCGTTCACAAGCGCGCTTGACACTCCCACCAAAATAGCCTGTGGTTGGCCCACACGCCAAAACGAGCGACTCCCGGTCGCGTTTTAAGGCCGCTTTGAGCGAATTTGTTACCCGTCGCGCGTTGGGGGTCCAAAAGACATAGTTTACACCCTCATCCAGGGCCCACTCCAAATCCTGTCCGCTAACACCATAGTTGGTTGCTAGGCCGAGTCGGAATATCCGACGTCCAAAGGCGGGAACATCTCGATAGAGCAAGTCATCACGCATAGGATAAGTCCTTTCCATCCGAAGCACTTTCCTTATTAAATAAAAATATTGGTAGCCGTTCACGGAACGTTGAAATTAGAAAATAGAAATTGGAAATTTGGCCTTCATGCTTTTGTACGGTTGATGAACGCATTCAATTGGGGGTCGAGTTTTTCACGCTTTGGAGGCGAAGGACCCTTCGACCTGGATTTTCTTTAAAATTGTTTATAGGCCCGTAATTTTTTGGCATCATGCTGTTTTCGATCTTGTTTTGGATGGCTATTTCTCCTTATCTTTAATACTACGTTTCCAATAGGCCATCAGGCCATCTCGGCCGAAAGAAATTTGGACAAGTTCCCAGCCTTCGCTTCCACGGTTATTTAAAATATCAGTCAAGGTTCTTGTCTGATCCTTCGAGACTTCATCAATACTGCATTGGCCAGACTTAGAACAAAAATAGACGACCTTGTCAAAGGTGTCAGCCGAGTACTTGGTAATCTCATATTCAAAACGTTTCATACAGTCTCCTTTCTCATTTCTCATTTTTCAGAATATCTTAGGTGTGGCCTGAAAAATATGGGTCATACAGTCTTTTAAGCTGCGAGCGAAAAGATTCATCTTTTTACAGCGATCGAAGCTATTTTGGATTAAAAGAAGGTGTCTCCTTGTAACTTCTCAAAAACTTTTGGTTAAACATGCCAGCGGAGTCATCCGGTAATTTTTTTCAAAGCGGGCAACTGTTTGAAGCTGTTTAGGGCGGCTTACAGTGACCCGAACAGCCTAAATTGTTGATTGTAGCCTGTTTGTGCTAAGCAACACACTCATTTTAGATCCCATACGCGGGTCACTGTTAGGCGCCCTTAACGGCAAGTTTTGGCCGTATTGAAAAAAATTACCGGATGGCGTAGCGGGCCTACTGGAACATATTGAGAAGCTACGTCTCCTTCGTTGAACTTTCACAAGTTGATCCAAAATACCCGTATCCTGCCAATTTATAAAAATTAAGGCTTATTTTTAAAATTACAACCCTTGTTGCTTTGCCTATTTCATTGGAGTAATAGGGGATATCGTTCCAAGGTCCGCCGCAAATACCGGGTGACCACCGATAGCAAGCAGCCTTTCCCGGTGGCGCCGAATCTGTTGGAGCGAAATTTTTCTGCTAACTCTGGGTTATCTCTGCCCGGTTGAATTTGAAAAACAGAAAATGAGATTTTGCGCTTGACGGTGTCTACCTTTTTGGGGAAAATCCAAAAAAAAAGAAGAAAAATCCATTAATTTTACGTCTCGGAAATTCTACAATTTATTGAAATTAAAGATCTTTTAATGGCTCCTGGTTTATGCCACTTCCATGGAATGATGGAATACTGGAATAATGTGTTAAAAACGTATAACTTCAGTGTTCGGATCAAGGTTTTTGGGATCAATTTTCACTACTTGCTATGGGTTAACTCGTGTTGAGGTTTAAATTATACTGGAACATCCGTTCTGAAAGGAGAAAATTAATCGATGTTTTTTTCAACCTGTGCCTTTAATAAGAATAAAACCCGCTGTCGGCCAGGAAAATATCCGGTCGTGAATTTACTGGCATTCCTGTTGGTCTTGCTGGTGTTGCCCTCAAATCTGTTATCTCGGGACCTAAAGGAGATATCTTCGATTAGACAGGACAAATTCAGCGCTCTTTTAAATTCTATCGACACGGCGCTGGTCAGCGAGAAGGAAAATATCGAAAACCTAAAATCGCAGTTAAACGAAACCAAAACTTTAGGGCAAAACATCGCCTTCGATCTGAGTGCCCGCCGGGCGCAGTTTTCTTCCCACGGAAACCTTCTGCTGCTACCCGACCCACGGATTGAAACTTTAGAAAAAGCGCAAATTGAAAACGTAGCCTCGCTTGAAGAGCTATCGATTCAACTCAAAGAACTGAATGATTATCTCAAGACCGCGCGCCGAATGCGAATGCAGGCGGAAGAACAATATACCCTCAATGAACAGCAGCTCACCGAAATCAAGCGCACAACCCAAAAGAATGAAAACACCCGGGTATTGAAAAAAAATCTTCAAACCCTCCTCAAACTGATCGCCACCAAAAAAAATCTGCTCGATAGGATCGCGTCGTTTTACATCGAACAAATTGGTTCGCTGGAAAAGACCCGCAAGGC
>JAFDFH010000087.1 GCA_019309945.1 Deltaproteobacteria bacterium | reverse complement strand
GGTATTAGGGGCCGAGCTGGATGGTCTTATTGTTTCCCTTAGGCCCGGGATAGAATTACCCATCAAAGGCTTCTGATACAGAGGCGGGTGAACCATCCGGACCATCAGTATCGTGATAAAAAGGGTGGTAGTTTCAAAATGTTCAATTTTGTCCAAGGTCAAGGAAGGCGATCCCGCCATGGCGGGATTAACCGAAGGAATACATTGAGTATTTCGAGGATTGAAATTTTAGCCTGACGCAGAGATGGGGCCAAAGGGGGCGTTTTGAAACTACAAAACATATACCTTGTCGTGGGGTCCACACCGGCTAGAACTCGGCCAACATACCCGCATCATGGGTATTGTGAACGTTACGCCGGATTCATTCTCAGATGGAGGATTTTTTTTCTCCTCTGATGCTGCAGTGGCTCAGGGCGAAAAGCTTGCAGAAGATGGTGCGGATATCATTGACATCGGTGGTGAGTCCACACGCCCGTTTTCGGAGCTGGTTTCCGACGAAGAGGAGATCCAGCGTGTTATTCCGGTAATCGAAACTCTCGCAAAACGTATTTCAACGCTCATTTCGATCGATACAACTAAATCCAGTGTTGCCAAGCGAGCCCTGGATGCGGGAGCCTCAATTATAAATGATATCAGTGCCCTCCGACATGATCCCGAACTGGCACGTATCGCTGCAACCCATGATGTCCCCTTGATCCTGATGCATATGCTCGGAACCCCTAAAACCATGCAGGTTTCACCCGAATATGATGATCTTATCCGGGATATTAAGGCGTTTCTTGAAAATGCAATCAATAAAGCCGAAAAAAATGGAATTCCAAGAACTAAAATTATCATTGATCCCGGGATTGGTTTCGGAAAAACAGTTGCGCACAATCTTTTCTTAATTCAGCATCTGGATGAATTCAAATCCTTAAATGCGCCAATTCTCATTGGACCATCAAGGAAAAAATTTATACGAAATATCTTGAAGGATAAATCCGCCGAAGAAATCAATCCGATATCCCCTGCTGTAGAAACCGGCACCCAGGCAGCGGTTGCTGCCGCTGTGTTACGGGGTGCCCACATTGTCAGGGTTCACGATGTGGCCAATACACGCGCCACAATAAAAATGATTGATGCGATGAAAAATATATAAACCCGTTCATATCCACCTACTAATCGGCTGTATATGCCATGACACGCCGCAAACTTGATTATATTTTCCGCCATCAGATTACGAAGTGGGTTGTTATCGGCGCCCTCGCCGGAGCCTCTCTGGTTTTATTATGGCCCAGCGCAACTTTGATTGAAACCAACATGTTTATCCCGATCGACATTGGAAAAATCCCTTCAGGGTTGACCTTAGGGGGCCCCCCTGAAAAAGGTCTGGATGTTCGTGTCCGCGGTCCGGAATCCGTTATCGAAACGCTTCCTGATTTAAAGCTTCACTATCCGCTTGATCTATCCGGCACAAATGTGGGGATGAGTTCGATTCCGATTGAGCCAGGCCGTATCCCCCTGCCAAGAAAAATCTCGATTATTAGAATAACACCCGCGAATTTAACCGTGAACCTTGAACATGTGATGGAAAAAAAAGTTCCGGTGACCGTCTCTGTTTCAGGCAAACCTGTCGCAGGGTTTTTCGTTGCAGATGCGGTAGCGAAACCATCATTCGTAACCCTCAGAGGACCTGAAAATGTTCTGGGTCCAATCGAAAATACTAATACAAAACCCATTGATGTGAGTGGCTTATCAGAACCATTTAAAAAAGAAATTGCCCTTGATCTTGCCGAGGGCCTTGATATCGCAGCACCCCTCGGAATTATTCTTGCTGAAATTTTAATTGAAGAGCAGATTGTGATAAAAATATTTCGAGACATCCCGGTTGAGGGGCAAGACACACCCTATCTTTACACAATCACACCGCCTTCGATAGATATTGAAGTCAAAGGACCTGTAAATATTCTTGAAAAGCTTTACAGCGACAATGGCATCAAGGTATATGTTGATCTAAAAGCGCTGGAACCCGGAGTATATGAAAAACACGCAGCGATGACACTGCCGGTCAAGACAGCCCTGGTGGGTGTAAATCCCGAAATATTTACCGTTAAGATCTCCAGCCAGATTCCGAAGAACAACGACAACAAATAGAAGACAACAGTGGATTAGAGACCTTTGAAAAATGCTTCCCGTTTTCAGCGGGATTCAAGTTCAAGGAAGGGTAAATACATGCTCCTTGTAATAGATGTCGGGAATACCCACACGCAACTGGGTGTTTACGACGGTAATCATCTGGTTAAAGATTGGCGCATACACACGGTAAGCCATACAACGGAGGATGAACTCTTCGTCCTGCTTACCGGTCTGATTGCCGGAAGCAGAATTAATCCTGACGGGATCGACATGAGTATCATTTCCTGTGTCGTACCACCGATGGTCACCATCCTGGATTCTTTCTGTCGCAAATACCTAAAGCATGATCCCCTTTGGGTCGATGCCCGATCAGCCCATATCATGCCAATCGGGTACTGTAATCCAGCAGAAGTCGGAGCCGATCGGATTGTCAACGCGGTCGCTGCATTTCACAAGTATCAGACCAGTCTTATTGTAATAGATTTCGGGACCGCGACAACTTTTGACGTGATTTCTTCGAAGGGAGCATACCTTGGCGGGGCCATCAGTCCCGGGGTCCTTATTTCTTCTGAGGCCCTGTTTATGAAAACATCCAAATTACCCCGGGTCGAAATTTTTACGCCCCCTCAGAATGTCATCGGCAAGGATACCGCAAGCAGTATTCAGTCAGGAATTATCTTCGGGTATGCCAGTCTTGTGGACGGGATGGTTCGACGGATGATCGACGAAATGAAAACCTCTCCCCGAATCGTCGCCACGGGGGGGTTGGCTCAGCTCATGGCTGATGTTTGCGAGACCATCGAAGTGGTGGATCCCACCTTGACGCTGGAAGGGCTTCGCATTATTTATGAAAAGATTCAGGCGACGCAAAAGTAAAGCCTCCAAGGCCCCGAGGACGTAACTTCTCAAAAACTTATGGTTAAACATACCAGCGGAGTCATCCGGTAATTTTTTTCAAAACGGGCAACTGTTTGAAGCCGTTTAGGGCGGCTTACAGTGCCCCGAACAGCATAAATTGTTAATTGTAGCCTGTTTTTGCTAAGCGATGCACTCATTTTAGATCCCGTGCGCGGGGCACTGTTAGGCGCCCTTAACGGCAAGTTTTGGCCGTATTGAAAAAAATTGCCGGATGGCGCAGCTGGCCTACCGGAACATATTGAGAAGTTACCAGAGGACCAGGTTTTTCAGGGCTAAATCAATTTGCCTGTCTCCTTGTTAACTCCTTAAGATATCTCGAGATATTTCCTAAATCCACGTATGCTGTTGTGCAGGAACTCCCGTTCCCTCTCCTGAACCACCCGTTCCAGCCGTTTCCAGCCTGCCAGCAAAGGATCTTCCGCTAATAGCCGTATTAAGCATCGACGGACAAGGTCATCGTCTTGATCTTTCTGCATTTCCTGTCGGATTACTTCCGCCCATGTAAAAAGCTGGTGCCGGTGAGCATGAAGGATCCAGGGTGTCTGTCTGGTCATTCCGAAATGGCCATAACACAACATTTCATGCGGCGTTTCAAGGAGTGTATCAATGCTTTGAACGCTGGTTTCCAAAAAAAATCGGTGTGGTGTGGCAGGCCGCAGGTAAAAATCTCCACCGGCGAAATCCAGAAAAACCCCCCCTGCTTCACCTGCAAAAAGAAAAGGCCCAAACCGGTAACTAACATGATGAGGGGAATGTCCCGGCGTCAGGATCGGCATAATTTCGTATTCGGAAAACTGTTCCGCATCCATAAGCAATGCCGCTGGAACGGGACGGAAAGGACCGTATGCTTCAGCAATCTGGCCAAGAGCCTTGAGACTTCCCTCCCACAAACGAGTGGGGTCTATCAGATGTGGAATGCCGGCGGCATGGCAAACAACCGGCGTATCTGGGAATTCCGATATCATATCACCGATTCCACCAGCGTGATCAATATGGATATGGGTAAGAAGGATGGCATCGAGATATCGGACATCAAGGGTTTCCAGTGCGTTTAAGAGCATGGGGATGGTTGCAGCCGGCCCCACATCTACAAGAAAGGTTTTTTCACCTCTGTAAAACCACGCCCCGATAAAACCGGTAAATCCCGGTATGGCCTGATCAAGGGGAATGAGGTAGAGCTTGGGTGTGATTTGGATGAGGTGCATTGAAAAAGTGAATCATCAGCAAGTCCGAATGCCTGAACGGTGGAAGATTTCTCGTAAAAGTTCAGTCACTAAGGCACTAAGCCACAAAGGTTATAATATAATTCTATTGATGCCGTTTTTAATAAGAGGCGCGTTAAAATTGATAAGCAAACCAAGACGCTTACCACCTCCTAATTCCTTATGTACAGTAAATGCCGCATCTACAATTTTTGCAGCAATAGATCCTCTCTTTTTGACAAAAGTTTAAACTTCATATTCCTTTTTTTTGTGCCTTCGTGCCTTAGTGGCTGAACTTTTACCTTATTTTAAGCTCGTCCGGTCTTGGTCATCGCCTCTCTGAAGACACGGTAAAATGCCTTGGCATCAGTGATTCCGCGTGTAAGAATCTTTTCAATTTCATCGATATTTTTAATGTTGACAAGGATATTAACACTCTTATTAAAGGCGGCCATATTGTCGAAAGTGCGGAAACGGTCGGTGATCAGGGCCACATAGATGTTACGGCGGGTGGACATGGATAAACGATCCAGATACCGGATGACATTGTTTTCATCCGGATTTTGGGTACCGAACATTTCATTGACAACCACCAGGTCAAACACATGGAAACGCATCTGTTTAAGGGCTTCCATGGGGGCTTGGGCTTCTGTAATGTGATACCCCATATTCCCCAAAGCTGATTCGATTTTCGTTCTTGTGTCAGGGTCCGGCTCACATAAAAGTGCGGTTTCAGCCCCCTCCTCAATAGAATCAAAAGGTTTCTCAGAGGCGTCGTAGGTGTCGGAGTCCACCTCGTCAATAAGGTTTTTTTCCTGTTCGACTTCTGGTTGGGCGGATGGGGACGGCGTCGGCTTTGTTTCCCCTGCCGATTCAGGTCGGGTGCCGACGACAATTTTATTCTTACACTTCGGGCATGCGACCGAAAATGCTTGTCCTTGGGGAACCTTTTCGTCAGGAATTTTAAACTTACTTTGGCAATTTTCACAAATAATATCCATAAGCTGATCCTCTAGGGGAGACCTTTGATAACCCCCCTTCTGTCTTTAGGCGAGATGGAGCAAACGCATTCGTATTCAATTGAATCTTCTTCAAGGCACCCATTCTGTGTTCCGCCGAAACAAAAAAGACAACCCTATTTCTTGCCCTTGCCGTATTGCTTGTCCACCTCCAGTTCTTCAATGTCGGTGGTCGCCTCTCCACGGGTGCTTTTAACCGCATCGATTCCACGACCCACAACGCCCTTTTGTGAGGCGTAGGCCATGGCTGTCTCTTCGGTGATCAGGCCTTTTTCATATAACCCCACGATGTATTTATCAAACGTGGTCATACCAAAGGCCTCACCGGCTTCAATAATCTCATAAAAAGTTTTGCCTTCGGATTCTCCATGGAGGATCGAGTCCTTGACCCGAAGATTGGACCCCAAGATCTCAAATGCCGCTACGCGTCCGCCCCCCACCTTGGGAAGAAGCCGCTGGCACACAATCCATCGGACGGTCTCAGCAAGCCGGATTCGAATCTGATTTTCTTCCTCTATGCTGAACATGCCGAGGATTCGATTGATGGTCTGTCCCGCGTCTACCGTATGCAATGTGGTTAAGAGCAGATGGCCGGTCTCAGCAGCGCTGAGACCGATCTCCACGGTTTCCCGGTCACGCATCTCACCAACAAGGATGACTTTGGGTGCTTGCCGCAGGGAAGCCCTGAGCCCGCTGGCAAAGGTGTCGAAATCATTTCCCATCTCACGCTGATTAAATGTCGCCTGCTTATGGGGATGCTGAAATTCAACCGGGTCTTCAAGGGTTACGATGTGGACTGATTTTTCTTCGTTAATTTCGTTCAGGACCGCTGCCAGGGAAGTCGTTTTTCCACTTCCGGTGGCCCCGGTAACCAGAACCATTCCATTTTTTTCCTGTGCGATTTTGTAAAAGGCTTCAGGAAGATCCATTTCTTCAAGATTGGGAATCTTGGTTTCCAGTTTTCTTAGAACAATGGAATAGTTACTTTGCTGCGAGAAGATATTCACCCGGAAACGCGCTTTGCCGGGAAGTTCATAGGACAAATCACATGATCCCTCAAGCATGAGGGCCTCTGTGAGACGGCGGTCCTGGTTAATAATGGTGAGTGCAAAAATTTCAGACTGAAATGGCGTGATTTCAGGAAAAGGCGGGTCAATCCTAACCGCGCTGAGTTGGCCTGACGTTTCGACCTGAAACGGCCTACCCACAGTGATATTCAGATCGGAAACATTGCCGAAGGCATCGAGCATACGGGTAAGAATGTAATCTATTTCCTGTTTTCGCATGTTGCCCTCCTGTTAAGGAATCGAGTAAAAACAAGCGGAAAATGCTAACCGGTGGTGTTTAGGCTTCGGTGAAATCGGTGGGTGGATTTTTTAACAGGGGCCGAAAACGTGCTTTATCATTGGCCTTGGCATAAGCCTCATCCGTACTGATGCGCCCCTTTTCCACCAGTTCCATAATGGCATCGTCCAAAAGCTGCATCCCATATTTTTTACCGGTCTGAATCATGGATGGAATCTGGTATGTTTTGCTTTCGCGGATTAAATTTCGCACCGCGGGGTTCGCGATAAGAATCTCTTGTGCGGGGCAACGCCCTTTTTTATCAATCCGTTTAAACAGAACCTGGGCAACGACTGCACGAAGGCCGTCTGCCAGGGTCGAACGGATCTGCATCTGCTCGGTGGAGGGAAATACTTCGATGACCCGGTCCACGGTTTTTGCCGCACTGGTGGTGTGAAGGGTACTAAAAACGAGATGGCCTGTGGAGGCAGCCTCTACAGCTAGCGAGATGGTCTCCAGGTCCCGCATCTCCCCTACCAGGATAATGTCCGGATCCTCTCGAAGCGCTCCGCGAAGGGCCGCAGAAAAACTCTTGGTGTGCGCCCCGACTTCTCTGTGATTCACGATACAGCTCTTGCTTTCATGCACAAACTCAATAGGATCTTCAACCGTAATAATGTGATCCTTACGGGTTCGGTTGGCCACATCGATTATAGCAGCCAATGTCGTCGACTTGCCACTCCCGGTAGGCCCGGTAACCAGCACAAGACCCCGGGGAAGTCCCGCCAGTTTGGGAAGTACCGGAGGGAGTCCCAACTGCTCGGATGTTAGAATCGTGCTTGGGATCTCACGGAAAACCGCTGCAACCCCGTATTTTTGCTTGAAGAAGTTGGCGCGGTAGCGTGCCAACTCAGGGATCTCGTATCCGAAATCGACATCTCCGGTCTCCTCAAAAACCTTTATCTTGTACTCTGGAGCGATCTCGTACAACATGGTCTTTAACTCATCATTTTCCAGAACTTTATATTTAACCCGTTCAAGATCGCCGCGTATTCGGAGGATAGGTTGCTGACCGCTGACAAGGTGTAAGTCGGATGCGCCCTGTTCATTCATCAGTTTGAAAAAGGCATCAATTTTCGCCATTCGTTCCTCCCGGTTTTAAATATAAAAGTCTGGTCCATTGGGTCGTAATTACAGATTGGAAACGCAAAAAATGCCAAAATCAATAGTATTTTATTTTTTTATTGAGCGGCAAGAATTAAGATTGAACACAATTTTAATTTATCGCTTTTGAAAAAATTTGACCTTGGAATCGACATCATCCAACGCCTTTGCTTCCTCTTTGCCCATATCGAGGAGCTTTGTATGGGTCTCAATAACTGAACGGATCTGGGCTTCAATCTGCATGCGCTGACGTTTTAATTCAGAAATATCTTCATGCAGTTGGGACAACCTATTGTGTGCGCTGTTCAGAATTTTTTCTGCTTTCACTTCTGCATTGGCAATAATAAGCTCGGAAGATTTATGCGCATTTTCTTTCATCTGCTCTATGACTTTCTGAGAATCCAGGATTGCACGTTTAAAGGTGTCCTCGCGTTCCTTATAGCCCTGGATTTCCAAATAAAGTCTTTGATTTTTCTCATATAAACTTTCTTTTTCAGCCAGCAATGATTCAAAGACTTCAGCCATCTGATCAAGGAATGTATCCACTTCACGAATGTCAAATCCTCTGAACCTTGTTTTAAACTGCTGCTGCTGAATGTCAAGGGGGGTAATTTTCATTGCATCTCACCTACCTTTCATCTATTTACATTAAAGATGTGGAAAACCTAAGAAGGCTGTTTACGATAAAGCTCCTCAAAAAATAAATTCCAAGAATAACAATAACCGGGGCTATATCAATCCCCCCAAAGTGAACGGGGATTCTTTTGCGGATTTGAAAAAGCACAGGTTCTGTTATGTTATGGACAAAACGAACGATCGGATTAAATGGATCGGGATTAACCCAGGAGAGAACAGCCCTGGCAATGACGACCCACATAAAAAAGAGCAAAATGATGTTCAACACATTGGCAATCGCCATTAAAAAATAGCCAACAATATACATAAATATATCTACCTTTTATTTCTAAGAGAGGCCTTTACGAAAC
>JAFDFH010000086.1 GCA_019309945.1 Deltaproteobacteria bacterium | reverse complement strand
AATAGTTGAAAAACTGGGCCCCCAATTGAATGCGTTCATCAACAGTACAAAAGCATGAAGGCCAAATTCCCAATTTCTATTTTCTAATTTCAACGTTCCGTGAACGGTTACCAAATTCATTAGGTGTTTTATTTTTTGATTTAATTTTCTAGATGAAACCATCAATTAAAAAACTCCGTGTGGGTGTAATAGGCGTTGGCTATTTAGGAAAATTTCATGCTGAAAAGTATGCGCACATGGATCATGTGAACCTCGTGGGTGTTGTCGACCCCGTTAAAGATAATGCTGTCAACGTGGCAAAGAAACTGGGTACAACGGCATACCTTGACCATAAAGATCTTTTTGGGAAAGTGGATGCGGTGAGTATTGTGGTTCCCACCCCGCTGCATTTTGATATCAGTAGTGATTTTCTGAAAAATGATGTGGATGTGCTTATTGAAAAACCAATGACCACAACATTGGAAGAGGCCGATGAACTGATTCGGATTTCAGAATCAAGGGACCTGATGATTCAGGTGGGCCATCTTGAACGGTTTAATCCGGCGGTTATCGCACTACAGGATATCGTTAACCAACCGATGTTTATTGAGTCACATCGTTTGAGTGTTTATAACGAACGCGGCACTGACGTGAGTGTGGTTCTTGATCTTATGATACATGATATTGATATTATATTGAATTTTGTTAAATCTGACATAAAGAACATTCACGCAGCAGGCATTCCCGTAATCTCCGAACATGTTGATATTGCCAATGCCAGACTTGAATTCACAAACGGATGTGTTGCCAATGTAACCGCAAGTAGAATTTCAGCCAAAAATGAACGAAAAATCAGGCTGTTTCAGAGGGATGCCTATGTATCCGTCGATTTCGCACATCATGAAATAACCGTGATCCAAAAGCACGGGAAAGAGGGGCTTGTCGACCTGATACCTGGCATGGAGATCAAACAACTCTGTTTTACAAAAGGGGATGCCCTGGAGGACGAGTTAAAGTCATTTGTAAAAGCGGTAATAACACGGCAACCTCCGGAAGTTACGGGACAGGTGGGACGTGAAGCTTTAGCGATGGCTTTAAGTATCATGGAGCAGATACAGCACTCCAGCAATCGTTTTTTGGATTCTTAGCAGAATGGCGCTTTCTTTGGATCAGAAATGTGTGATGATCATCGCGGGTGAAGCTTCCGGTGACCTTCACGGATCCAGACTTGTAAAAAGCATGCGTAAAAGAGACAACGCACTCTTTTTTTGCGGCATCGGCGGCCAAACGCTTAAAGATGCGGGCGTCAGAATCATCGTCAATGCTTCCGAACTATCAGTCGTTGGCGTCACTGAAGCATTCGCCAAAATACCCAAACTATTCCAGGCCATATCCGTTGCAAAAAAGCTCCTTAAAAGTCTGCGCCCCGACCTTCTTATACTGATAGACTTTCCTGATTTTAATCTGCATATTGCCGGGACGGCCAAAAAGCTTGGGATACCTGTTCTGTATTATATCAGCCCCCAGATTTGGGCCTGGCGCAAAGGCCGTGTAAAAAAGATCAGAAGACTTGTGGACCACATGGCTGTTATCCTGCCGTTTGAGGAAACCTTCTATAAAAAATGCGGCATACCTGCAACATTTGTTGGACATCCCCTACTCGATACGATTTCTCCTGATACAGATGGCGTACATGCCGATTATACAGCAGAGACTCCTGTCATTGGTCTTTTACCGGGCTCCCGTGACAGAGAGATTATAAGACATCTTCCGTTAATGATCGAAGCATCTGAAATTCTATCGAAACGTTTCAGAAATATTCATTTTATCATCTCGCTGGCGCCCTCTGTAGAAAGAAAGTTCGTGGAAAAAATCTTAAAAGAGCACCATGGCACGGACCGCTTTGAGCTTGTAGGCGATCGTGTGGAAACAATTCTTAAAAGGTGCGGATTTGTTATTGCCGCATCCGGTACGGTCACCCTTGAAGCTGCGATTTCAGGCACGCCAATGATCATTATATATAGGGTATCGCCAACAAGTTACTGGCTGGCCCGAGCGATGGTACGGGTTCGGCATTTCGGTCTTGTAAACCTTATTGCAGGGAAAGAAATCGTACCTGAACTGCTTCAGAAAGGCGCATCTCCTGAAAATATAGCCGATGCCGCAACGCGGATGCTAAGTGACACGGCCAACCTTGAAAATTCAAGAAGAGAGCTTCTGGCAATAAGGAAACTGCTGGGCCGGCCGGGTGCTTCGGAACGCGTTGCCGATATTGCCATGAGTTTGCTTTATACAGATTAAACCAAACACCTGATGAATTCGATATTGTACGAGTTTACCAAAGATGAATGCATATGAAAAAAATTTTAGCAATTAGGCTAAGTGACCGCCATCGGCATTTGATCGCGCTTATCAAAGAAAATTGGCTCAGGCTTTTTTTTGCAATGGGGTTTAGCCTTTTGATTTCTTTATCAACAGCCGCTTCAGCCTACTTAATCAAACCTGCGATCGATGACGTTTTTTTCAAAAATGATACCACCATGCTCCTGGTAATTCCGGTTGTCGTAATCTTGATATACTTTTTACGGGGTATCGGAATGTACGGGCAGGAATACCTCATGAATTACGTGGGGGAAAGCATCATTCGACGTCTTAGAAACAACCTTTATGACCATATTCAGGACATGTCGCTTTCCTTTTTCCAGGAGGAAAAGACCGGGGTTCTGATGTCTCGTATTACCTATGATGTTTACATCATCAAGGCAATGGTTTCTACGGCGGTCACCGGAGCGATTCGAGACTGCTTTACGATCATCGGTCTAACATTCGTTATATTCTACCAGGATTGGAAAATGGCCTTGATTGCATTTGTCGTTTTACCCCTCGCCTTTTTCCCGGTTGTGGAATTCGGCAAACGGATTCGCAAAGTCAGCACCGGATGCCAGGAAGCCATGGCGGATCTCAGTTCTTTTTTACATGAAACCTTTGCAGGGAACAAGATCGTTAAGGCCTTCGGAATGGAGTCCTATGAAAAAAAACGTTTTTCCGAAAAAACACTCAATTATTTTAAACTTGAAATGAAGGCTGTCGTTGCCAGGTCGCTTTCCTCTCCAATCATGGAATTTCTGGGTGGGCTCGGGATTGCTTTTATAATATGGTACGGCGGATCCAATGTTATTTCAGGAACTTCTACGACCGGAACTTTTTTTTCCTTTATGGCTGCGGTCATAATGCTCTATGATCCGGTGAAAAAACTGAGCCATCTCAATAACGCGATCCAGCAGGGAATAGCCGCCTCTGACCGAATTTTTGATGTTATCGACAGGGAATCGGATATCACGGAGCACTCGAATCCTGCGGCCATTCAACCTGGACCCCACCGGGTGACTTTCCAGGACGTCTTTTTTAAATACAAGGATGCGATGGTCCTCAAAAACCTTAACCTGAAAGTCAACGAAGGCGAGATTCTGGCCCTGGTGGGAATGAGTGGCGGGGGCAAAACGTCTCTAGTCAATCTGATACCCCGGTTCTACGATGTCACCAAAGGTTCCATCATGATCGATGGCATTGACATTCGAAAGGCTTCAATCGCTTCACTTCGGGATCAGATCGCAATCGTTACCCAGGACCCCATCCTTTTTAACGATACCATCCGGAACAATATCGCCTATGGAAACCAGGGCGCGTCTGATAAAGAGATTGAACGAGTTGCGAAAGCCGCTTTTGCGTATGATTTTATACAGTGTTTTCCGGACAAGTTCGAAACGACAATAGGAGAACTCGGTGGACGGCTTTCCGGTGGCGAAAAGCAACGGATCTGTATTGCTCGCGCATTGCTTAAAAATGCGACCATATTGATTCTTGATGAAGCGACCTCTTCCCTGGACGCAGAGTCCGAGATGCTTGTCCAGAAAGCGCTTGCGAATCTAATGAAAGGACGCACCACATTTGTCATTGCCCATAGACTATCCACCATCGCCTATGCACACAGAATCATCGTCATCGTTGATGGACAGATTGTTGAAGAAGGTAAACACGAAGACCTGATTGCCCTGGAGGGAGAATATTACAAACTCTATCAAATGCAGCTCAAAGGTAACGATATATAAAAGTATAGCAAAGCGAACTATCTTGTGTCCGTCCAGAAACGAGGATTTTTGTTCGAGATCAAGGCCTGCGAAAAATTTTACTGCAAGTATATAGTTGATATTCCGAGGATAAAATTTTGAGCATAACGCCGAGATCGGGCAAAAAGACCGTTTCTGGATGGGCACTAACTTGATTTACGGGATGGGAATGAATTAATGTGGCAATTTTTACAACAAATAGATATCAACCTGTTTTTCCTTATTAACAGGGATGGTCAGAATGTCTTTTTCGATTTTCTCATGCCCGTCATATCAAACGTAAAGAACTCTTATATCCCTCTGGTACTGCTCTGGATTTACCTGTTTGTCAAAAAGGGCACCAAATACCGCATCGTTGCGATCACGATCATTGCGCTGATAGCTGCATCCGACCGGATAAGCTCGGATTTATTAAAGCCCGCTTTCAATCGTCCACGGCCCTATCACCAGTTATCAAATGTTCACCTATACGACAACGGATGGAGCGTCACGCCTGCATTGAAAGATACAATCAGAGGTGCCTCAATCTCTTTGCCATCCACCCACGCAACCAACGTTTTTGCAGGGGCATTGCTGTTAAGCTATTACTTTCGCAAATTCTGGCCTATTTTTTATTTTATCGCCTTCTGGGTCGGCTATTCAAGGGTCTATTTGGGTGCTCATTTTCCTTTTGACGTCATCGCGGGAGGTATTGCCGGAACCCTGCTCGGATTTGGATTTGTATGGATAGGCAACCAGGCGATACGTTTTTTTGAGAAAAGGTCTCGTGCCTAACTGGTTTTAAACCCCTTAACGATGATACAAATTCCACAACGCCAACAGGGATCGTATGAAAAAACTCTCCATTATTATTCCCGCTTATAACGAAGAAGATAGAATTGTAAGCACATTAGAAAATACCCTTTTGTATCTAGACTCGCAAGACTATCACAGCGAAGTGATTGTGGTCAGTGATGGAAGCAACGACGGTACAGGAGATGTGGTAAAGGGTTTCAAACCCATTGGCAAGAACGTATCACTTCAATTTCTGGAGTACCATCCAAACCGGGGAAAAGGGTATGCGGTTCGATTCGGTATGCTAAAAGGACGCGGAGAACTTATCATGTTTATGGATGCTGACTACTCCGTTCCCATTGAACTTGTGGAAAAGGGAATTCAGTTACTCGAAGACGACTTCGATATCGCCATAGGCTCACGTACTGTTTCCGGATCTGTGATTAGCTATCACCAAAACCTCTTCCGTGAACTTTCCGGGAAAACTTACACGTTTGTTCAGAATTGCTATCTCGGAATCAAATACAAAGACACCCAATGCGGATTCAAGATTTTTAAAGCCCGGGCGGCACAGGAATTGTTCGAGAAGCAAAAGCTGGAAAGTGTCATCTTTGACCCCGAAATTCTATGGCTGGCAAAACGAGGTGGTTTTAAAGTGGCCGAATTCCCGGTTCAATGGCGCCATGTGGAAGATTCACGAATACAGTATGACAATATCAAAAAGTCTCTGTTTGTTTTCCAGGAATTATTCAGAATTCGAATGCTTCACAGATGATAAATCCTTTTTCGCTTCTGTAACCGACACCGTATAAATGTTCCCGGTCATGTCGTACCTTTGACTTATCATGTAATCTTTACCGGTCGTTAGGTCTAAAACAATCCTTAGTTTTTTAGAATCCCTGTGAAGGTAGGATCGTATCTGTTTGATGTGCTGTCCATGGATGGGAACTTTATACCGGCCCTTCCAGGATGCAACGTTCCGTATATCGATAACAATCCTGGGCCGTTCACCTTCAAGCGTAAAGAATGCCGGAATGGTAAACCGGTTCAATTCAATGAAAACGTTTTCCCGTTCTTTTTCAACTTGGAATTCAATACGCCTGACCGTGAGTTTTTGGGCCGGGAGATCTTTAACCTTCCCAGGAAGGTCCTCATCTATTTTTCCAATTTCATGGACCGAACGTCTCGAACCCGCCGCATTCACCGTTTCCTTTATAGGCAGGGCGAGGTTAATTAATGGTTTCCACTCTTCCCAAAAGATGTTCCAGGTACCATTCGACCTGGCCAAAAACATTGTTTTTTCTCCCACATCCGATCGATAGCGACTCCCATAGTGCTGAATGAATCTGACTTCGGCACCGCCCTCTTCGACGAAAACCCACAAATCGGTTATCTTCAAAGAAACAGGGCCGGAACTTTGGAAGAGGGTTGTCTTCTTTTCCCGCCACCCCTGAAAATCAAGCTCCCCTGATTTAAAGGCAGGGCTGTAGAAGGACATGTAGTTATCAATATTCCTGCTTTCCCAGGCTTTAGCCCAGGCAGATATTGTGGTGCGGACAGCTTCAATATCGCTCAGCGACCGTGCTTCCGCTAATCCCGTTAAGGCAATACCGATCAGCAGAACGAATAAACTCAGGCGCATCAGAAACCTCCGGCACGAAAAGCTATTGAAAAGGTAATGCTCCCATTTTCTTTCAATTTGTCCGAATATCCGACATGTCTGTCGGCACCCATCGCAACCCGCCTTTAAAACCATAAGCACGGTATAAATAAAAAACTTTCAGTGGCGCTTGGGATGAAAATTCAGAGCGCACACCCCGATGGCGAAAAATTTTAACCTCGATGGGCGGCTCCGCATGATCAAAGACCTGGAGCAATCTGTTTTTATGGATTGCAGCGCCATAGGTCACCCCAACGGCATCCCATCCGATCAGGTCTTCATCTTTCCACCAGTAGTCATAAACATTCGGGCGTGACCACTTATTGATGGATACGGTTCTGGGGTTTCCCGGCGTATAAAAAGCAAGTTCACTGGCTTCCTGATATTGTAAACCAAAGAGAAACGTCTTTTTCGGATGGGGCATTTTTTGTATTATTGCATTTGCCTTTATCCCGAGTTCACGCCATCCTGATGTTTCCCTTAAAATTCGATCCTGCTTTGCAGGAATCGGCAAAAAGGGCCAAACAACATAAAGCAATAAAAGGGCCGTGAGCAGATAGGACCCACCCACCGCCCAGGGCCATATCTTCCGGCCCAGGTTTATTTTTACTCCTGTGGTAACCGGTTTAAATTTTCCGGAAAAAAAGGCAGCAACTAGCACGGATGCAGTGAAATAACCCGCTCCAGGCCAGTTGCCCTCCACTCGGGAATGGAGGCTGAGGAGCCCAAATCCCGCAAAAATCGGAAAGGATGTAAAAAAAAGATACGGGTAAATCCATCCTTCAAGCCAAAATTTTTTCCGGAGTGCTAACGTCCATGCAAAACATATGAGAATAAAAATAAGCGGAGAGACCATACCGGCCTGTCCACCAAGATATTCACCGAAATATTTAAAGTGAATCCCAAATTTTTCATTAGCGCCTCCGATAAACGCAACGTGACGTACAGAGCTCCACCCGTTTTTTGCGTTCCAAACAATCACCGGGAAAAACATCATAAATCCCAGAAGGACGCCAATGTAAGGTTTTAGACTGGCAAGTCTTTTTCTGTGGTTTGGGGAAAACAGGCCGTAAAGAAAAGCGCCGGGCAAAAATATTACCATGGTATATTTACTCAACATGCCGAAGCCGAACCAGAGACCACTCACAAGCCATTCACGCCATCGGTGATTCTCATATGCACATGCCACGTGGTAGCTGGCACCAGCCCAGGCCGCGGCCTGAAGGCCATCCGGCGTGGACAAGATCCCCCCAACGTTAAATGCCAGAACGGACTGCGTCAGGAGAGCGGTCTGAAATGCAACCAAAGGACTGATCCACCTCAAGGCGAACCCGACGAGATAAATTGACGCCACGGCCAAGGAAACTACGGAAGGAAGGCGAACGCCAATCTCGGTGTGCCCCAGGATTGAAGTTGCGAGTTTTATTGCCCAGGCAATCATCGGGGCCTGATCATGATATCCCCAGGCCAGGTGGCGGCTCCACTGCCAGTAATTCGTTTCATCCGGAATAAGCGGAAAAGCGCCTGAATATACCAACCTGAAGATGGTACATACCAAAATCCAACATAGGGAGGCCTTTACATAAAATTTATCATCCCGCGATAGCATGGCTTTGAATTAATGCCAGGATGCGTCAAAGTCAAGGTAAAAGAATGGAGCGGGTTTTGAGGAAAAAATATGATTGGACAAAAAAAATGTATTTTGTTAACTTTACTAAACAAGGTCAAGGAAGGCGAAAATTTTAACCACAGGAATACATTTAGTATTTCGAGGATTAAAATTTGAGCCTGACGCAGAGATTGGGCAAAATGGGACGTTTTGAAATTGGCTCTGACGATAGAATAGCTCGGGTTGCCTTACATTTGGCGATTCCTATCGGAATTCACCTTTATGGAAAAACATTACTGGAAAATTTTTTCAGCGGTTGTAATCATCAAGCTGGTCCTCGCATACAGCTTTCCCATAACCTCCGATGAAGCCTATTACTACACCTGGGGCCAATATCTCGATGTAAACTACTACGATCATCCCCCTGTAACCGGATGGATTGTCTACCTTTTTTATCTGTTCGGCCGTCACATTTTCTTTTCGAGGCTTTTCTCCAGTATCACCGGGATTATTGTCGCCATCGGCATTTACCTGGTTGCCAAAGAAATTTCCAGAGACGAAAATAAGGCCAGACTGGTATCCCTGGTTTACCTGGTCGTTCCCTGGAATTTCATTGTCCTGATTTCCAGCGACGTCCCTCTTTTTCTTTTTGTTTTTCTTTCCGGAGTGTTTTTTTACTACGGCATAAACATGAAAAGGAGTAGTCTGGTTCTTGTTTCCGGAATATTCTTGAGCCTTGCCATCCTGAGTAAATACTTTGCCGGACTTCTGCTGATCGCTTTTTGCGGATACCTGATTCTCCGGCCAAACAGAAATAGTATTAAGTATGGCCTGATTCTAATTTTGGGGACCTTGCCCCTCCTTCTGTTGCATCTCTATTGGAACTATACCGACTGCTGGACCACTTTGATGTTCAATGTCTTTAACAGAAACAAGGATCACTCCCTGAAAGTGGGAACTTTCCTTAAATTTGTTCTGTTTCAAATCATTCTATCGACACCCTGGATGTTATATTTTGTGGCCAGGAATTTAAAATTCATACGTGCGGGCATAAAACGCGACAACAATCTCTTTTTTCATCTATTCATCATTCCGGTTTCTATCCTCGGAATGCTTGCTTTCTTTGATACAAGCTTGCACTGGACAATTTCCTTCTATCCATTTCTTTTTATTCTTCTGGTTTACCTGGATAGTGCCCAGCTCGCGCTAATAATTAAATTTTCCGGAATCTTCAGTTTGATGCTCGTCCTAATAATCGCTATTATCCTGACGCTCCCTGTTGAAACATTTAAGAACCACCGTTATTATCGCGATATTGTTATGGGATTTTATGGAAATGAAATTTATGAAAAAATAAAAAAATACGAGGACCAATACGTGTTTGGAACCCCCGGCTACACGACTGCGGCACTCATGACCTACCACAGTGGAAAGCATTTCATTGTTTTTATGGATGATGACCGCAACGGCCGAAATGATGACAAGCTTACAGACTTTAAAGCATTGGACGGCAGGAATATCCTGATACTTTCCACTTTGAAAGTAAAAGCAAAAGAATACCAGGATTACCAAAACTATTTTAAACGTCTTGTGATTGATACGCTCAGTGTCAGGCAAGCGAATTATACGCTTATTTTCGGGGACGGATTTCAATACGAGAAATATAGAGATACATATCTGTCCAAAATTTTGTTGGACTGCTATGACATTCCCGGATTCCTGCCTATCGGGGATTGTTTTTTTTTCAACAGGTACTTTCCGGAAAGAAACCGGCAGCATTCGGTCGATAGACACTTAGAAAGTGAATGAAAGCGGATTGAAGCAAGTCCCGCCTGGCTGGATTAATGATGGAATTTAGGATGGAACCAAAAGCGGATAAAATATCCAAGCCTTCAGATATCATCGGCGTAATTCTTGCCGCCGGAAAGGGTGTACGCGCGTATCCGGCAACCCGATTTATTCCCAAAGCACTCCTTGATATTGGTGGAAAGGCACTGATCGAACGAAACATTGAAATCATGCGGGATCAACTGGGAATCCGGAAAATCCTGATCGTGATCGGTCATTTGGGCAATCAAATCATCCATTACCTGAACCAAAAAGCACTTGGTGTGGACCTCACCTATATTGAGCAAAAAGAGCAAAAGGGAATCGGGAATGCCTTATTAACCGTGGAAAAACACGTCGCCAACACCCGCTTTTTACTGATGCTCGCAGATGAATTCTATGTGGATTCAAATCATAGTCAGTTGCACGAATTTTTGGATCAGGAAATAGATGCGGTCTTAATGTTCAAAAAAGAAAAAAACAGGGCCAAAATCTCTAATAACTTCACCGGGCAGATTCGCAATGGCAGGGTGCTTGCGTTGATTGAGAAACCCGCAGTGCCCGATAGCCGGTTGATGGGCGTTGGCACCTATCTTCTCAATAACAAGGTCTTTGAGTATATCCGAAACACACGGCCGTCAACGTTGCGACAAGAGGTTGAAATAACAGATGTATTGTCGAATATGGCGCAACATGAAAACGTATTTGCCTGTACCTTGAGCGGAATCTACGTAAATGTCAACAACACCGATGACCTCAACTATGCCAATTATGCCTTAAGGGAGCGATTTTTCGATCAATACAAAGTCAGTGTCGTCATCCCGGCCTATAATGAAGAAGAAACCATAACCGAAGTTATTGAAGATTTTAAAACCCATCCGGCCGTTGACGAGGTGCTCGTGGTGGACAATAACTCCCGCGACGCTACCCATGCCCTTGCCATTCAGGCCGGTGCGCGCGTTGTTACCGAGAAGGCCCAAGGATACGGCTGTGCCATGAAGTGTGGACTGGATGAAGCCAAAGGGGATATTATCATTTTAACGGAAGCGGATGGCAGCTTTCAGTCAAAAGACATCCCCAAATTTTTAGAATATTTAAAAGATTGCGATATGGCCATCGGCACACGGACAACCCGCCAAATGATTGAGCAAGGCGCCAATATGGGATCGATCCTGCGATGGGGAAATGTATTATTCGGCAAGATCGTTGAGGCCTTATGGTGGAATCTGGAACCCAGGTTTACGGATGTCGGATGCACATACCGTGCAATCTGGAAAACGAGTTACCATAAAATCAGGCCGTATTTAAAGGCCGATGGACCCGAGTTTGCCCCGGAAATGATGATCGCCATTCTGATATGTAGAAGACGAATTATCGAAATTCCGGTGTCCTATCGAAAACGGTTTGGTGGCGAGTCCAAACACTCCGGACATTTCAGGGCACATGCCCGGACCGCCATGAAAATGCTTCGGATAATCCTTCAGCACCGTTTTCGCTCCTAACAAATCGAAAGAGCAAAAAGCAAAACCGGTTTTTTATGAAGCTTTCAGGTTGGGGAAGATATCCCCATATTCAGACCGAGGGGCGATGGTTTGAAACACCGGCCCAGGTTCAAAATTATTTAAAACAACCCGGGGACACAATTGTCCATGCATTGGGACGCAGTTACGGGGACAGTGCGCTGAATGAAAGGGTTATTTTTTCACGCCGGTTTGATAAGATTTTGGCATTTCACCCGACCGCGGGCATCGTTCAATGCGAAAGCGGCGTTTCACTGTCTGAGCTTATCGACATTTTTTTACCCCAAGGCTGGTTTTTATACATAACCCCGGGGACCAAGTTTATCACCGTGGGGGGAGCTATCGCCAGTGACGTTCACGGAAAAAATCATCACAAAGCCGGATGCTTTAGTGCCTGTGTGCTTTCGTTTGATTTGATGCTTCCCAGTGGTAAAGTGATGGTCTGCAGCCGGGAGGTCAACCCTGAGCTTTTCTTTGCAACCTGTGGCGGTATGGGACTAACCGGAATTATTTTAAATGCAACGTTCAAATTACAACCCATTCCAAGTTCCTATATTCGCGAAACGATCATTCGCTGCCGGAACTTAAAAGAAATTTTTTCCCTTTTTGAGGCCTACCGGCAAACGACCTATTCCGTAGCATGGATCGATTGTCTTGCAAAGGGTGAGGATATTGGACGTTCGATCCTTTTTCTCGGAGAACATACCGACACCGCACGTTTCGATCTTGCGACAGCAAAATCCTTATCCCTACCGGTCGATCTTCCCGGATTTTTTCTGAACAGATATTCGGTATCCCTCTTTAATCACTTCTACTACCACGCCCATCCCTCGTTTATTGAAGGTCGCCTTGTTCATCTGGACACTTTTTTTTATCCACTGGACCGTATCGGTTACTGGAACCGCATGTATGGTCGTGGCGGTTTCACACAATATCAGCTCGTTTTTCCAAAGGAGCAAAGCCTTGAAGGGCTACACGCGATACTTCAACGGATTGCTTCAGCCGGACTAGGATCATTTCTGGGCGTGCTAAAATTATTCGGCCCGCAAAACAATAACGATCTGTCATTCCCCATGGAAGGATATACTCTGGCAATCGATTTTAAAATTCAGAAAAAGTTATTCGCCTTGCTTGACGACCTGGATCGAATTGTACTCGATCACGGCGGGCGGTTATACCTGGCCAAAGACGTTCGGATGACCAGAGAGGTCTTTAGAAAAGGCTATCCCGGGTGGGCGCGGTTTGAGGAATTGAGAGCAAAACAGGGAATGAAAAATAAATTTAATTCATTACAATCAAAACGATTGGGAGTGTGAAAATGAACCTGCTGATCTTGGGCGCAAATTCGGAAATCGCCTATGCCATCGGGAAAAAGTTCGTCCACTATGAAAAAGCCAATCTGTATTTGGCGTCCCGGGATATAGAACTGCTGCAAAAAAAAAACGCCCAGGCGTTATTTTTCGACGCCCTGGATTACACCTCCCATCAAAGTTTCTATAGCGGACTGGGGATCCAACCGGACGGGGTTGTCCTTGCATTCGGTTATTTTGGTGATCAAAAGGAGGCCCAGCAGGATTTTAAAAAGGCGAGGCATATCATTGAAGCGAATTTTACAGGTGCGGCAAGCATTCTGGAGGTTATCGCAACCGATTTTGAACAGCGACAACAGGGGTTCATTATTGGTATCAGTTCCGTTGCCGGCGATCGGGGCAGGCAAAGCAACTACATTTACGGATCCGCGAAAGGCGCCTTGACGATTTATCTTGCCGGTCTGCGCAACCGGTTACATAAAAGTAACGTTCAGGTTATCACCGTACTGCCGGGATATGCCCGGACCAAAATGACCGCGCAGATGGAATTGCCGGAAATTTTACTGGCTGAGCCGGATGAAGTTGCCGAAGATGTGTATAACGCCTATAGGAAAGGTAAGGACATTATCTACACGAAATGGTTCTGGCGGGTAATCATGTTTTTAATCAAAATAACGCCCGAAAAAATTTTTAAACG
>JAFDFH010000430.1 GCA_019309945.1 Deltaproteobacteria bacterium | reverse complement strand
ATACATTTTCAAATAGTTATCGATGATAGGATGTAAACCGATATGGACGGGTGGACGAAGATATGATTAGAGCTATTAAAAGGTGAAGAAAGCAAGCGAAAGAAAGCGGTGCTTGAGACTGGCGTATTAAGCGGGAAGTCTTTATAACCCTTATTCACCAACCCGGTGAAGCGCAAGTTGATTTCGTATATGCGTTAGCAAGGCTGTAAGCTGGTTTTTGCCATAATTCAACCCTGCTAAAAGTACATGTTTCGGATATCGCAAAGATTTTTAAAAGATGATCTGGTAATGTCCGCTACAGGTGTCCTGACCCGAAAATCCATTTTTCAATTAAATCAAATGATTTTTCAGATTATGCAATGGCCAATACATACTTTTTTTAGCTTTAATCGTAAAGCTTGAGAAACCAAAAGCTGCGCCAGCAAATCAAAAGGAGCAAGAAGGGCATTGCCACCGCAGCCTTGATGGAAAAGACCGGATATAATCAAAAGAAAGTTACGAATATTGTTTTCAAGCTTAGGAAGCAGGGAAAGATTAAAAATGAAGGCAAAGGAGTTTATGTGAAAGCATGATTCGAATCCCGCCGAATTTTAAGTTATTTGTGGATAATAATTCCGAGTTAAAAAAGAATTTTTCATTTTTTTGTGTAAATATATGTTAAAACGAGGTAGCAATGGAGGTAGCAAAATCAACTGGCAAGATGCACAGGATGCCCGCCAATTGCGTCTTTATGCACACAATGTACGCGAAGGGTTTGGGCCGAAAGGAGAGAGATTGGTGTATTGATTTCAGTGAGTTATGAGATATTTTTCCCCTCACTTGCCTGAAATGGGGTTCAAAGGGTCGGAGGTTCAAATCCTCTCGCCCCGACCAAAAAATAATAATAAACTTAGTTCGCTTCGCGATACTGCTAACCCACCATTTTTTTCGTAAAAACCCAAAATGTACAAAATATGTACAAGTCTCCATCAATTCCGCAAAACCCCGTTGCTGTAATGCTCTAAAAATCTTTTCTGTTTTTTTCTTTTATTTTGTTCCATATACCACGCCGATTATATTTGTCAATAACCGTCTGTAATAGTTAAGATAATTCACTCAACTTGCGGGTTTAAACATGAACGGTAGTAAAGCTGTTCTTTGACAGGCAACACATTGAGACCTTTGAAAAACGCCCCTTTTTGCCCAATTTCTGTGTCATACTCAAAATTAAATCCTCGAAATTTTCAATATATTCCTGCGGTTAAATTTTTCGTCTTCCTTGAACTTGAACAAAAATTGACATTTTTCAAAGGTCTCACATTGCCAAGCGGCGTCCATGACCGCATCAAAGGCGGCCATGGTTGTTTTCTCACAGAAAATGCCGGGTTTTCTTAGCCTCCCAGCAGCCGGCGTTCGGTCCACATGAAAATTTCTATCAGGATCTTAAGAAATACATCAGAGGGTTTGGAGGACAATGATAACTGCCGAGAAAATATATCGACAAATTTTAGAGATGCCGGTCGAAGAAAGGGAAAAGCTATTTGCTGTTATTGCCAGGAAAAGATTTGAAAAAGAGTCATATAGCCATGATCAGGTCTTTGATTACATAAGACAGACACCATTTACAGTGAAGGAAGCAGCCGAATATCTTGAGGTGGCAGAGATTACGGTGAGGAGATGGGTCAAGGCCGGAAAGATATCTTATAAAAAGGTGGCACATGGGCCGGTGCCCGGGAAGAACTGAAAAGGGAAAGCGCCAGAGCCGTCTTTGTCAGAGACGAAGACAGCGTACCTGATGGTAATGAAGCCCTGAAAAAAATGGGAGCTTTGCCCTTTCCAAAACAACCGTGGGACAAAAGTTTATTTTCCAAGATACAGAAAGCTGTAGACCATCGACCAAGGCCTGCAGCCAAACAGAGATCGTTATTTGACATTCAGATGTAAAGACAACAGGTTCTTAATGTTTATGGGTTTACCCTATCTCTCAACTTCCCCGAATTCCTAAACGTCACAACCCTCCTTGGGGCAAGCATCATATCCTCACTGTTTCTTTGTTATCTTTTTACGGATAACGTTGGCAGAGACAGCAAAGGTAGCTCCAACAATACCGCCAAAAACCTTGCGGACCTGCACACTTTTCTTTTTCCCGGTGGCACAGTAAGTGGCAAAATGTTCACAATTGTTGAATGCGAGCGAATACCCACTTTTTGTAAGATGCTCGCCTGCAATCTTTAGAGTTTCAGCACGAGGCAAACGCCTTTTATAATAACGCCTTCTCAGCTTTCCGCCATTAAGAAAGTTCTCTATGTCTGTCTTTCTGACCACTGGATCTTTTTTCTCCTTCTCGGCCCCTTTAAAATGGATGACAGTTCCTTCTCCGGCATATATTCCGTGGTGAGAATAGAGCAGTCCATTTCGTCTTACAAAAATATGGTCTCCAGAGTTCAAATCTTTCTCAATCAACCGCACTAATTTACTCCTTACTCAGGTTTCGCACCCCTAAAATAGGGATATGGGTATAATTTTTACTACTTTTACTTTTTTTATAGTAGTAAAGAACTCCATTTTGTGTTATAGATAGTGCCCATCCAGAAACGGTCTTTTTGCCCGATCTCGGCGTTATGCTCAAAATTTTATCCTCGGAATATCAAATATATGCCTGCGGTAAAATTTTTCGCAGGCCTTGATCTCGAATAAAAATCCTCGTTTCTGGACGGACACTAGATAGTTATCTGAATTAAAAATAAATAATCACAAAAAAAATCCTTAAAGCATGTCTACCACAACGTGTAATAAATTCAAAGGAGAAATTGTAAGTCACGTTTTATTCTTGACAAAATATTTTCAAGCGTGAAGCAAGAAGACTTGACCCCCAAGCTTTTTTCGGAGAGGTGACGCGAGTGATCGGAAGTGAATTGAATATACAAGCAGGAGCCACAAATGAGTGGAAGAAACCGGTCGGATATTAAAGCGGGAACTCTGGTCCAGGTTGTCCGGAAACAGGATCAGCGCACCGGGAAACTGACGAAAGGGATCGTTAAAGATATTCTCACAAAGTCTTCCGCACATCCTCACGGAATTAAAGTTCGCCTCACAAGCGGCGTCGTCGGTCGAGTGCAAAAAGTTCTCTCTTAGGAAAGTGCGCATTGATTTTAGGCGTTTCTGAGAAAGAGGAGAATGAATATGTTTTGCAATCAATGTGAACAGACTGCCAAGGGTGGATGCACTAAAATTGGAGTATGCGGCAAAAAACACGAAGTTGCAGCACTCCAGGATCTACTGACTTACGCTGTCCGCGGACTTAGTCATCTAACTGTTTCCGGTCGCTCAGTAAAAATAAACGACGCTGATATTAACCGATTCTCATCGAAGGCACTTTTTTCAACTCTCACCAATGTAAACTTTGATTCGACCCGCTTAGAAACTCTTATTAGAGAGGCCGTCGAAAAACGAGAAATACTTAAAGACAAAATAACGAGCGCCGGTGGCAACATCTTATTTGATGATCCCGCCACCACTTTTCAGCCCGCAAAAGACATTGCCGGCCTGGTGAAACAGGGCGAGGAAGTTGGTCTTCCTATAGATTGGGGCAGGGATCAGGATGTGATAAGCCTGCAGGAAACAACACTGTATGGCATCCGCGGTGCTGCTGCTTATGCTGACCATGCTGCAATCCTTGGTCAGGAAGATGATGAAATATATGCCTCTTTCCAGGAGAAATTGTCCAAGTTTACGGATAAAAGTCTCCGTCTTCAGGATTGGGTGGGACTTACACTTGATACCGGCAAGACCAATTTGCGGGCTATGGAATTATTGGATGCCGGCAACACCGGCCATTTTGGTCATCCCGAACCCTCCCAGGTCAGCCTGGGGCATAAAGCTGGTAAGGCTATCCTTATTACCGGCCATGATCTTAAAGATTTGCAAGATCTGCTTAAACAAACTGAAGGAAAAGGAATTAACATATATACACACGGCGAGATGTTGCCCTGTCATGCCTATCCTGAGTTGAATAAATACTCTCATTTAGTTGGTCACTTCGGCACCGCTTGGCAAAATCAAAAGAAAGAACTTCCTAACTTTCCAGGCGCCATTTTGTTTACCACAAATTGCATCCAAGAACCTGCATCAAGCTACAAAAATAGCGTCTTCACAACAGGCCTCGTTGCATGGCCAGGAACCACCCATGTCGAAAACGGCGATTTTGGCCCAGTGATTGAAAAGGCTTTGCAGATGCCTGGTTATGCTGATGATAAAGACAATGGCTCTGTATGGGTAGGCTATGCACGCAACACAGTTCTTCAAGATCATCAAATGGGTCGCGTCATTGATACTTTGGTTGACTACGTCAAAGCAAAGAAAATCCGACATTTCTTCTTGGTAGCTGGATGCGACGGAGCTAAACCAGGTCGCAATTATTACACTGATTTTGTAGAAAAAGCCCCTAATGATACCGCTATACTTACCTTGGGATGCGGCAAATTCCGCTTCTTCGACCGCGATCTTGGGGCAATCGACGGCGTACCGCGACTATTGGATGTGGGCCAGTGCAATGATGCCTATTCAGCTATTGTCGTGGCCTTGGCCCTGGCCGAAGCCCTGGAGGTAGAAATCAATGACCTTCCTTTATCCATGATCCTTTCCTGGTACGAACAGAAGGCGGTGGCGATTCTCCTAACGCTCTTTCATTTGGGTTTCAAGGATATTCGGCTGGGGCCAACGATGCCGGCATTTCTGACACCTAACGTCCAGAAGGTGCTTGTCGACAACTTTAACATTCAACCTATCAGCACACCGGAGAATGATATCGCGGCCTGCTTAGGTGCATAGATAGTGTCCGTCCAGAAACGGTCTTTTTGCCCGATCTCTGCGTTATGCTCAAAATTTTATCCTCGGAATATCAACTATATACCTGTGGTAAAATTTTTCGCAAGATATAGGCAAACAAGGGGTTCGCGGGGACACACTTTAGTACGTCGCACAAGGAACCCCGCAGTTTGACACCGAGATTGTGGCAAAGACTTGCGATGGATATTCGGACGGGTATTTCATCGTCTGGAATAACGATTCCAATCCTATTTTGCCGCGCTAAAACTATACACAACTACCACGGGTGGGTTGGAAAAGGCCCCCTGCTCCAGATCCGCCTTCTGCACAGTGAGGTATAAGAACC
>JAFDFH010000429.1 GCA_019309945.1 Deltaproteobacteria bacterium | reverse complement strand
GAAAAGTGAAATCAAGTATTATCGATGCCCGCATGAAAAACGCCGAGCATAGATCGTGGGCTATAGAGGCTCAGGGTGCAAGGGGTCATCCTAATGAATCGGATTTTGAGGATGCCAAGGAGTGGGCCAAGGAGATGATTGCAAAGGCCAGGGCATCATAATAACATTAATAGGGACAGGCGATTTATTCTTTTGCCTGGTCCCTTTTTCTTGTCCCTAATGCCGGGAGGATGTATTATTATCATCTCGACCCGGCTTGGGCAGTTTCTTCAGGCGGGCTTGAGCCCAATTCGGGTTCCGGAATTACTTGATCTGGATGGTGTCCGCCATAAATGACGGACACCATTGTTTTCTTGCTTGATTACCGTGACCACTTGCTGGCATCACGTGAAGCCTGGGTCATGTTATCCTGAGCGGCCTGGACAAGGCTCAATGCCTGCACACATTTATCCTTAACGAACTGAGTGAGCATCGCATTCGCCTCTTTTTCCTTGTCAGCCTTTTTTAATTCTTCAAATTGACTTTCAACCGTTGGTATCTCTTCGAACAGCCTCGTTTCATACGGATCAAAGGCTTTACGAACCGCATTATGATATAACTTGTATTGTGAAAACGATCTTGCCTTAATTAACTGAAAAGCTACCGCTGCTTCAGGGCCAGTATAACGATGGTCTATCTCAGTAATCCCCACATAGAATGGAATATATGTAGAATTGCATGGAGGCATAAACGCATGCAGCATCAACCCGAGTTCATTAGAGACATTCGGTCTGGACAGCAGAATCGCTGAAGATGCAGTCGAACCGCCATGACCGTGACTACATATACTTCGAATATACATATGAATCGGAACTTCGTCTTGTTTCGGTTCATAGACTTGCCACTCATGTTTCCCCCAACCGGCAAATTGGGAACTATAGATCGGGACCTGGTTCAGCTCAATAACTTTACCGCTCGGTAATTTATATGTATCGTAGTGATCTCGGCACAGGGCCGTGAGTAACTCCGGTGTTATTTTCCCAATGTTCTTTTCCAGCAATTCCATCGCACGTTTATACCTTATCTCGGTATTGTAGAGGGATTCTACATTCTTTCTCTTGCTAAGGTCGTTATCTGCAGGATAGAGTTCATCGGTTGAATAGACTTTCGTGAAATCAATCCTTTCAGTTCCTTTGGGAACCCAGCCCTGTTCTATAGCAAAACTGACTAAGTCAGGAGCCGCGAGATCATAATCATCCCTGATCTGATATTGATTGGATCGAGCGGTTACGGTATCGGTATATTTTTTGGCAACCCAACGCGGACCGGTTATCGCAACGACCCACAGTTCGTTCGGGTCACCGATCTCGTAAATGATACCATTCCAGGCCTGACCGAATTTGGGAACAAGAGCGGCAATCACATCCACACCTTCCCTGGCGGTACTTGCCCGTTCCAGGATAAGTCTAACTAAATCATTGTCATGCAGACTTTTAACAAACCCTAAGATGTCACGGCTGGGTGCGTCGTTGTCCGCTACAGTAACCTGATATTCATTCACACCCATTCCATATCCCCAACGTCCTGCGGTGCGGCTTCCAACAAATTTGTACGTCTTCTCCGTTTCAGGGATATCGATATATGCGGCTTTATACACAGCGCCTTTCGGATGCTTGGCTGCCTGATGAAGACCTATTTCGCTGAGAGTCTGCGAACCAAGATCACGATTCTTGGCAATGATCGTCCCCGATCCTGATGCCAGGGCCTTTCCATGAGCCATAAATGTCGTACATTCCCCCATGAATCCGGTGATCATCCTGTCTACCGTATTGAAAACGAGGATATCCTGGTACGGAATCCCTGAGCCATCAGAAACGCCCTTCATCCATTCGACTTTTTCAGGTAAAATCATGTTATAAAGATCTTCAGATTCTATCGCATAACGGACCGCTTGTTCCATATCAATGTTGTTTTCCGGGGCTTTCGCCATTACGATGTTGATATTGTTGAGAATCTCATCTTGGTATGCTTCACCGAACGAAAACCCCTCTTTATAGCTCTCTGTGTTGAGCGCAAAAGACGATCCTGCGATGAGCAAGGAAACAAGCAAGACACCAATGACTGACAGGTATAACTTTTTTGAAAGAACCCTTTTGAACATTTTCATACCTCCCTTGTAGAAATTGATAAGAAGTTGCTTTTTGTGGGAAAGAGCATAGAAAACCACTCTTGTGAGTCAAGGAAAAATGAAAAGTATTTTGCGTCTCAACAAATCAAACAGAGGGATGGCAGCTTTAGCAAAATATTGGATCATAGCATTCAAGAAAACAAACATTATTTGCCTTTCCCCTTTTCTATTTTTTAGACGTAATCCACATATCCGGCGGCTCACCAACAAGGCCATCCCCATTCGATTCGACTTGACAAGTTCAGGTGATTATCTGTATTAAGGGTTATTCGAAAGCTTTCTGTTTTAGCAAAACAATTCGAGGTTAAAGGAGATTACCATGAAAAAAGACGATCTTACTCAGGTGAAAAACATCGGTCCTTCGCGCATGAAATTGCTCAACGACTCTGGGATCACCACCATCAAGCAACTTTATGAAACGCCGCTGGAAAAACTGGCCCAAATAGAATCCATCGGCGGACATTATGCAAAACTATTCAAGGATGCCGTGACTGAATATTACGGGGAAAAACCTGAAAAATTAGCCGTAACGACCGCATCCGGCAAAGAAAAGAAAGTCGTGGACATCAACGGGAATTTACGCAAACGAATTAAATCTCTTAATAAGCGTTTAAAGAAGGCGAGGGAAGATTTAAAGCCCTTGGGGAAAAAGAAATATGTGGAAGCATATATAGATTTTAAAAAAAGATCCAATACACTCAAGTCCCGTCTTAAGGATCTGGATCAAATAGAGGGCGGCCTTTC
>JAFDFH010000428.1 GCA_019309945.1 Deltaproteobacteria bacterium | reverse complement strand
GTATGAATGAGTTCATAAAAAAAAGAGTTGATTTCCCTAAGCTCAACGATTCGTTTTATACGATAGCCGCAAACACTGTCATTTTCGTTAAGGTCGGGATTATTGATATCCACAAGTCGGTCCATAAAATCCTTTAAGTTGAGACCTTTGAAAAATGCCCCCCTTGGCCTCCTGTCACTGGCGGGGCATCAGATTAAAATTTGAGCCTGACGCCGAGATTGGGCCAAATGGGACGTTTTGAAATTGGCTCCTTGAAATACTCAGTATATTCCTGCTTGCCCTGCGGAATGCTTATCCAACAAAATGCAAGGCCTCGTTCATCGGGGTAACGCCGATTGCTCTGGGACGGTTAAAAATTTCGTTTTCTTTAAACGCAAACCCCGGTTAAATAAACAATCAGATTTAACCGTGTAGGCAAACTCGAACATTTTTCAAAGATCTCGAGTTCAGATATTTCTGCTAAATGCTTATGCGATGATATATGTTCCGCGGCTTTTTCGCTTGATTTTTCCGAGCTTATCCAGGCGAAAAATAATATTGCGAACTTTCTTTTCCTCAAATCCTGTTCGGGCTTGAATCTCAGCAAAACCCACACCCTTTTTGAACTTTCCCACCGTATTCAACACAACGTCGGAAGCTGTCACCTCAGATCTTTTAATTAAGTCTTCCAGGCGGTCGATGCGGTCCATCACTTTTTCCACATCTCTCTTGGTCGGAATGTCATAACTCATCATAAAAAACTTTACCATTGCATCAAAACTTACGGGTTTTCCCTTTTTTCCTGCCATGTGATCCTCCTCGGTTAGTGGGTCTTGTAAAATTGGATTTTCCAATTAGTAAAACCAAAAGAACACTTAATTAAAACTACTTGAAAATGAAAGAAAAGTCAAGAGTCATGGTTTCCTCAGCTTAAGATGCTACACTTCTTCCAAGACTGCGCGCGGAAGAAGTGGTCCCCTGAGGCAACTGTAACGGTAAGAACCCGAGCTACAAATGCCTAAAATGCCTAAAATGCGCTAAAGTGCCTAAAATGAAGGATGTTAATCATTATAAAAAAGAAGATAAAATTCCAACTTTGAGTTAGCGAGTATTCAGTATCGGGTATCAGGTATCGGGCGCAAGTAGAAAAATGTGGATTTCAAACATCGACAACAAATTGTCGATAGCGCGCCGCTAGCCGCCTAGCTAATCATCACGGACACAAAAAACAGGATTCGAACTGGAAGTACCCTGTACGTTATTCCCAGTGGATTTTTTCTGAGCATCCAATTTTTGTATCCGTGCTCAGTAAAACATTTTGGGAATAATGAAACATTGAAAATGTGAAATATTCATGGTAATCCTAACACGGACGCGGACGAGCCGGAACCAAAAATATTTGCCACCAAGTCACAAAGACACGAAGGATTTTATTTTGTTATTCTTTCTTAGTGGCTTAGTGCCTAAGTGGCTGAACTATTACGAAATAATGCCAGACATTAAAAAAAAACCAGACCCCCGAATGGTTCGCAGACAAACACAATTCAAAAGTAAAGTCCGGGAATTTGTCAGACACTTAAAGGAGCTCCAGGGCGATCCTCATTATATTGCCATGGGAATGGCAATCGGTGTTTTTGTTAGCCTTACCCCTACCATTCCTTTTCATACTATCATTGCGATCATATTGGCGTTTGTTTTACGAGGGAGCAAACCCGCTGCCATTATTAGCGTCTGGGTCAGCAATCCGGTTACGGTCCCCTTTTTTTATATCGGCAGTTATAAGGTTGGGATGTTCATCCTCGGCAATTCATCGCCATTTGACATAAAATATGAGTCGCTTACAAAATTGTTAGATCTGGGCTTAGACGTGACGGTTGCCATGATCACAGGCGGTGTGATTCTCGGTATTTTACCTGCAATTGTTACCTATTTTATCACACGGAAAATCGTAATAACGATCCGATCGCGATCGAAGTTTAAACATCCGTCTTCAGCAACACACCGTAAAGGCGAACAAGACCTTTGTCCGAACCCGGACGGGCCGTAAACAAAAACACGAACTTCCAAACCCAAAACTTATTTATCGGAATCTCGAACTTGACATCTCCTCAAAAGCTCCTCCATTTTTGGAACATCCCTGCCAAGAAGCAGTTCGGCCAGCATTTTTTAGCGAACCCCGCCACGGCTGAAATGATCGTGGCGCGTTCCAGAATTTCATCGGAAGATATTGTCCTAGAAATTGGATCCGGGCTTGGCGCCCTTACCATTCCCGTGGCTCGCGCCGCAGGGAAAGTCTACGCTGTTGAAAAAGATCGACAGATCATGGAACTTTTGAAAGTTGAGCTGATTGCAAGTAATATTTCAAATGTTGAGCTGATTGAAAAAAACATATTGGAGTTCGATATTGAGGCCCTCGCAGAGAATGCCGGCCGGAAAGTCGTCGTCATGGGGAACCTGCCCTACAACATTTCATCCCAGATCCTTTTTCAGATGATAATGTCCAGATGCGCTGTAAGCAAAGCCATCCTTATGTTTCAAAAAGAACTGGCGCAACGCATTACAGCCAAGCCGAACAGCAAGGATTATGGACGGCTTACCGTGATGCTTCACTACTGTGCAAACACAAAAAAGCTTGCGGAAATCAAGGCATCTCTTTTTTTCCCAAAACCCAGGGTAGATTCCGAGGTTTTAGAAATAACATTTAACGATGCCCCCGAATATACGGCGACAAATGAAGCCTTTTTTTTCAGGGTCATCAAAGCCGCTTTTTCAAAGCGTCGCAAAACCTTGAAAAATGCGCTGGCAGGAAGTGATCTTGAGATGGAACCTAAAACGGCAGCGCAAATATTAGAAGGGGCAGGCATCGATCCTTCCCGGCGCGCCGAGACGTTAAGCGTACAAGAGTTCGTGAAACTGAGCAATTACCTTGGCGACAAAATGAAGGCAATCTAAATCAGATGTTTTCGGCCACAGAAACGGTTCGGTCACCAAGTATATTCACATAACTTCCCATTTCGTTATCATACCATCCGTATATAACGGCCTGTGTCACAGGAACCGTGAGAACCGACATGTTTAACGAAGATAGAACATTTTTTTCCAATCCCGGAACTTTGCTCAGTTCAATAGTCACATCCGCTGTACGCCGGTGGGTTTCGTGGCCCTCAATAATTGCTGCAGCCCTTGGTAGCCCAATGATATCCCCTGAGACGTTCTGTTTGTCCGTGTATAGCAAATAACCATGGGAATCGTTAGACGCAGCCTGTCGATATATATTGTTTATCAGATCCCTTTGTATCGTTTCCCCCGAAAGTTCATCCTGCAGATTGACAACCAGAATAATCAGAGAACCGGTAGAGGTTGGAATTCTCACCGATTCTGCAATGAGCCCGATCTGTTCCATTTCAGGAATGACCAGCCGGAGTGTATCCGCAGCTCCGGTTGTCGTCAGAATGATGTTGTTCATGACACTCCGGTTCTTTCTCAAATCCTTTGCTCCGGTTTTGGGAAGGCGGTCCAAAACAGCCTGTGACCCTGTGACGGCATGAACCGTTGCCATGGAAGCAGACAATATTTTTTTAGGA
>JAFDFH010000085.1 GCA_019309945.1 Deltaproteobacteria bacterium | reverse complement strand
GACACGGGTATATTTTGTCTTTAAAATTTAGGTCTTAAAGATATGTGGTGTCAGATGTCCGGAATGTTTTCATCTTCGTAAATACTTTTGATCCAGAATAAAAGCTCATCCGGATCGACCGGCTTATTCAAGCAAGCGTAAATATGGTAGCAGATGGCATCTTTTAGCTCAGGGTGAAAGCGATCTTTGGAGGTGCACAGAAAACTGATGCCGGGGTATTTGAGCGTCAGATCGCGAATCGTGCGGTTGTCGACCGGAACCGAATCGATATCAAGGATAACCGCAACATATTGATCTGACTGAAAGATCTCTTCCAACGACGATAATGCATGCGTCACGGTAAACGGATAGTTTTTGGAATTGAGGATGTTAGACAACTCCCCGCTACTATTTTGTTTGGCATCTATAATTACGATTTTTTTTTTCATATCACTTTTTAATTTCCACCCGATCTGTTGATGATAATTTTAGATACGTTTGGGGGAAGACCTTTAATAAAAGCGGGCAAAGTTAAGCAATTATTTAGCAAGTCTAATGCCACTTTGTGGCTTTTTAACCTTAAAAAAGCAGTCTAAGAATTGACAACAGGGGAGAAAGTAAGCTAACCAGTTGAAATAAATATAGTTTTAGAAATTGCCGAATGGACAGGTTTTGCACCAAAACCTTCAAGGTTAACGAAAGAATTGGCTTGGGATTTTTGTAAATTCTGTCCGAAATTCGGACATAAAAATATCAATAGGGAAATTTATATATTTATCAAATAGATATGAATGTACGAAATTCAGCCACGATTTTGGTAAAACACACATCCTACACATTATTCGACATTTCAACTCCCATCGCTAATTGGTGTCCCTGGTAACAATAAGCTTTGAAAAAAGGGGGATATAAATAAATGAAACGGAAGATTTAGTGTAAAAATGATTTGCCCATCAACATTGTATTAATCTGCAATACGAATTACTTTAAACAAGGATCTTTTTGTCTTGGTATGCGCCTAAAAAAGGGCGGTTCGTCACGAGCCTTTAAAAAAATTTCGAGACGAACCACCCTGATTTAGGAGGTAAACTGAAACAATTTAAAATACTAATGAATAGTTGGCTTTGTTATATCGTACTTTTTGAGTTTTTCATAAAGTGTACTGCGGCTGATCCCAAGTTTGGCGGCGGTTTCTTTTTTATTCCAGTTGCATTCATCCAAAACTTCCCTGAGCAGATTTGTTTCATTACCCATTATTGAGCGATCGGATTCATTTGGAATTTTTGGAATCTTGGGCTTCGCCTGTTGAATGGCTACGGGCAATTTCGATACTTCGACATATTTGGCCTTTGCAATAACTGTGGCGTGCTCGATACTGTTCTCAAGCTCTCTAACATTACCCGGCCAGTCGTAATCAAGAAGCAATCGCATGGCTTCTGAGCTGAAGCGTTGCACAATTTTATTTTGCTCTTCAGCAAACTTTTGCAGAAAATACCGTGCCAGCAAGGGGATGTCGTTGCGCCGGTCCCTCAGAGGCGGAACTTGGATTGGTATAACATTTAAACGATAAAAAAGATCTTCACGGAAATTACCCGCCTTTACTTCATGCTGTAAATCCTTATTGGTAGCTGCGAGAATTCTTATGTTTACCGTTAACGTGTTTTCACCTCCTACGCGTTCGAATTTCTGGCTTTGCAGAATACGCAGTAATTTTATTTGGGCTGTGGGGGAAATTTCACCGATTTCGTCCAGGAATACAGTTCCGCCGTGGGCCTGCTCAAATCGTCCCAATTTTTGACGAATGGCCCCGGTAAAAGCGCCTTTCTCGTGACCAAACAGCTCACTTTCAAGAAGTGTCGCCGGATAAGCAGAGCAATTAATAACGATAAACGGCTTGTCCTTACGCAGACTATTATTGTGGATAGCACGGGCTACCAGTTCCTTTCCAGTACCGCTTTCACCCTGGATCAAAACCGTAGCATCCGTGGGTGCGACGTCTTCGATCAGTTTATAAATGACCTGCATTTGAGGGTCTTTACCAATGAGCCCGCTGAATTCCGAAGATTGTTCGATACGGGTTCTTAATTCACGGATCTCTTCTTCATGGGCTATCGCCCGCCGGATAGCGCCGGAGGACTGGGCTAAAATCATTTCGACAACATCCAGCTCTTTGGTCACACAGGTACAATCACCCGGACAGGCAATTGACATGGCCCCCAGAATTTGGCCTTCATGTCTGATTGGAAAAACAACGGCCTGTTCGCATGATTTAAAGATCTCCGGATAAAAATTATCAGCAATGAGATTTTTTGGAACAAATGACATCTGCTCTTTTTCCGCAAAGAATTTATACGCCTTGCGGGCCGGATCCCCGGTCAAAGTCGTCGTCCCTTTATCCGAATGAATGTATAAATTCTGGGTGTTATTGGTGAAAACCGCAGCGATCATGGTTTTGCATGTAACGATTTGCCGAAGTTCATTGATTAGATACACACAAACTCCACTGAGATTGGAAAGCGAGTTGATTTCCTGTGAAATCCTAAATGAAGTACGGGTCTGTTTATGGGCACGATCCAGTTGAAGGTTCTTTTCTTCCAACCGCTGGGTGTAATCTTTGATTCGTACCAGCATATTGTTAAAAGATTGGGCAAGCATACCAATTTCACCATGAGCAGGTATGTTTACCCTTTGCTCGAGCCGACCTTCATCAATTTTTTCTGCAGTTTCCGCCAGAATCGTCAACGGCCCTGCAACCTTCTTGATAAAAAGCAGACTGGCAACGAGCGCAATTGATAGAATTCCAAGAGTTAATATAGCTATCTCTATCCATAGATGGTTAACTTGCTGCATGTATGGTTTTTCCGAAAGTCCGACACGTAAAACACCGGCTTTGCCGCTGAAAATCGGCCAGGCTATATCCACGAAATGTTCGCTGGTTGTAGAACTGACTTTTTTGATGGAAATTAGACCATCTTTCGTAATCGAATTGGCGCTAATCAGATCAACCGGGACTCCCCGGGCAAACGTGTGGGCTAACACTTTGTTATTGCCGATGATAAAAAGATAGGCGATAGCGGGATTACTTCGCAGATGATAATCCAGCGTTTTTTGAAGCGTAACCAGATCGTTGATTAAAATTTTGTCGGTGGCCTCCAGCGCGACTGCATGAGCGATATTTTCGGCCTCGGCAGTGGCCCTCTGGCGAAGACTATTGCTGTATCTTTGCGCAACGAGCATTGAAACGAGAACGCTGGAGCTTGTAACCAACGTAAAAACGGCAATCAGCAATTTGCTTTTAAAACTTTTGGGTCGCATATACTGGGCCACCTGGATGTTTTAGTGCGTATTTCATTAGGCGAATTGGTTCGTACCACTTTTCCTCGGGAGAAACGAATCGATCAATCATCAATTTTTCGAGGATTTTCTTTCCTTCCGGATCAAGATGCATTGTGAAAACTAACTGTCGGATTTGTTCCTTGTCCTGGGGAGGCAAAGCGACCGAGGCAACCAGGGGCGGGCTGCCAAACAGCTCAGATTTTTTCAAAACTCGGGTCTTGGATGAATAAATCGGATTTCTGGATTGGAAGTATTCCCATTTATGACCATCAACAGTGGCACCGTCGACCAATGCGCGAGCAACCGCCATAATTGAGTTGTCATGGCTATAGGTATAGGTGAAATTTTCGAAAAATGATTCGGGTGTCTCCCCCATTTTTGACAGCCAAAACTGCGGTACCAGCGCGCCGGTGTTCGAATCCGGGTCCGTGAAGGCAAATATCTTTCCCCGAAGATCAGTGAATTTTTGATAAGTGCTGGTTTTGTTAACGATCAGATAGGACTGATAAAACGGCTTTCCCCGGACAAGTGGTGTAGCCAGTGCTTCAAATCCATACTTTTCTCTATCTACGGCGTAGGGCCCTGAACAGATAAAGGCCAGATCAACTTGGCCTTTCTGAAAAAGCTCGTTCACTTCTCCATATGTTTTTCGCTGAATTAGTCTTACATTTCGGTCCATTTTGCCACCGATAAAATCCAACAGTTCACGGTAATACGAAAAGGTTTCTTTCGGGGAGATCATGGCTGCCACCGCCACGTTCAGCGACGCCTTTTGCGGCACATCGCTTTCCGGGCGTTCCACAGCGATTGTTTTATCAAAGTCTACTATCACCGCGTCGCTGTCACTGCCGCAGCCGGATATAGCAACCAAAGCTGCCAAAATGAGACCGCTGATCAAATTATTTATCTTCGATGTCATGACAAGAGATGGCCTTTCGAACCATGTGAGGTTTTTATTCTATTGGGTTAATATAATGTTTGATCCTGTGTCCGGAAATCGTACAAACGTTGTTTTCTACCACAAGTTTCTACCACTACCACAATGTGATACTTTAAGTCAACAATAAATTTGTAGATAGTTGGACGGTTAATACTTTTTGGAACACCCTCATAGATAAACTTGAAAAAAGAACGATCTCTGCGTTATGCTCAAAATTTTATCCTCGGAATATCAACTATATGCCTGTGGTAAAATTTTTCGCAGGCCTTGATCTCGAACAAAAATCCTCGTTTCTGGACGGACACTGTCCTATAAATTTCCTGCCAGCGCCAGCTGATTTTTATTGATCGCCAGCTTGAGCTCCGGGTGAACAAATTCATGATGTTTTTCATTGAAGGGGATGTATACTAGCATGAAGCTTTCCGGTTTTATTGTTATCTTGGGAAGACGCGATAAAAGTAGTTTTTGTGGTTTTATAAAGCCGGAAAGGATAATTTTCAGGCTTTCAGCAGCCTCTGTAATCGGCATCGTGACAGGGTAAAGCCTGCCTTTCGGCAGTTGCGTGACCAATGTATTCCGGGGCTGGGAAAGGGTCATATTCCGGGCCAGGCCAAAGAAAGTTCGGGGACGAATTTTGAAAGCTAAGGACCAGAAGTAGAAATGAACATTTTCCCAGCCATCTTGCACGGCCTTGGGAAGATTGGCAACCTTAACCAAATCGGCATATGAATCAAGATTTATTTCCGAAATTTCTGCTTTAATCCGCCAGAAGGGCATGTACATAATGTTTTCCCCGCTTCCCGGAATATGTGCAAAATTCAATCTTTCAAAATGGTATTTAGACGGTTGCCAGACCGAATCGCAATTCATGCAATTCAGCACCAAAGCGTCTCGTTCACCGCTTAAATCCCATCCACAGATTGGACAAAGGGTCGGAATAAACCGAATACGCCAGTCCGGGCGGCCGCCTGGATAGCGTTCGAGGTCAACGTCATCCCCCCGAGCAGAAGCAACCGGTCGATTTAGGACTGCATCATATAACCTGTCATCAACATAAAAAGGTGAATAAATCAGGCTGCGCGTTTCACCAATATACGACTGGTAAAGGATCGGACCGGGCAGGGACTGGTTAAAGCGATTGGTTGAAATGTCGATTACGTTTTCAAAGGACTGCCCTGGATACAAAAACCGACCCTCTGTTTCGGGAGACACAAATTTAAGCTTTAAAGCCTGGCTCCTTAATCCCACCGATATGGGAAAATACCGGGAATCGACGGCCCGGTGGCTGACATCGACGAATCTGGACTTGATTCCACCGGGAAGGCATGAAAAGAGCATTCCTTTAAAACGCCAGTAGGGTAAGAATATCAGATTCTTATTTTTAGGGGCAATATTGGGAAGCACGTACCGAAAAAAATCAGTGGGAATTAGATATGACCTTACCCGGCAGTACTCACAGGTAAACAGGCGGTCGGTCTCATTCAGAATGGCTGGGGCCCCGCATTGAGGGCATTGATGCTCGATAAGAAAATTAGAGCTTTTCACCGCACTGGTTGCAGAAAGTTGAATCGGTTAAATTTTCGGTATTGCACTTGGAACAAAACCTGGGTTTTGGCTTTCCTTCTGCCGGATAACCGCATCGCGGACAGAATTTTGCGGTGGGAGCAAGGTTTTTACTGCATTGGGTGCACTGTTTAAAAAGCAGTAACTGGTGTCCGCAGTGGGGACAGAATTTCGCAGACGCGGGGATAGAATTGTGACACTCTGGGCATAAAAAGTTTTCTTGGGCTCCACTTGGTCCCGATTGGGGGTGTGCTTTGGTAAAGTACTGGGCAAACATGGCCGGCATCATCAACCCCATTCCCATCCCCATCCCCGCACCGGAACCACCAGCGCTTTGCGAAGCTTTTTCCATGGCCATGGCTGCTTTCATCTGCATGAGTTTATCCATATCCTGAAAAAGGCCCATACGGCTACGATCATCGATGGCTTGCTGAACCTCAGGTGGAGGCGTGATGGAATTAATGTAAAGATGTTGCATACCAAGGCCAAAACGACTGAAATCTTGCTGCAGGCGTTTGGCAACCCCTTCCGAAAGTTCATCGTACTTTGCCGGAAGGTTCAGGATTGAATCAAGGGTTTCGCCCATATAATCATTGAACCTGGAGATGATGACACGGTTTAAATATTCATCGATTTCCCCGGTCGTAAATATTCCCTGGGTGCCGACCATGCTGTTAATGAACAATACGGGTTGGACAATCTGCAGGTTGAACACGCCAAAGGCCCTCAGTCGAATCAGACCCAGTTCGGAATCCTTGAAAGCCACCGGATCACGGGTACCCCATTTAAGGTTCGTGAATATCTTCATATTCACAAAATATACTTCCGCTCTTAGAGGGCTAGTCATTCCCCATGGCAGGCTGACAAACTTAGTGAGGATGGGAATGTTGCCAGTTTTAAGAGTGTGTCGTCCCGGTCCAAAAGCCTCAATCGCCTTGCCCTGGTAAAAAAAGACCCCGACCTGATTTTCTCTGATGGTCAATTGGGCGCCATATTTAATTTCCCCGGAACCTTTTTCCGGAATACGGTGAACCAGCGCTTTGCCGGTGTCGTCAAACCACTCCAGATTTTCTAAGAAAATGATGTTGTCCATGCCCATTGCGGGATTCTCCATATGTTTTTTTTCAGTTCTGAAAAACCTGTCTCTTTGGGCCAGGTCAAAATAGCCGGCTCGGCCAAAAACCTTTAAATATGCCTAAAGTTTAAAGTGAGCGAAAACAAAGCCGGGTCTTCCGGGCCCGGATTTTTCACCAATTGCGTTTGGAAACCGGACCGCTTCAGATTGTTTCTCCCGCGCTGTCGTATGAATGTGCAGGTTGGTCGATTAGATTCGGATCCATTTCTTTTTTGGCGTGGTGATAATAGATGCCACTTTTAATGAATAGATCATAGATGTCCTGGTCGATGTGTTTGTCCTTTTTCATAAACCCCATGATCTTCATTACCTTGGAAAGATTCATCGGTTTTTTATAGGGCCGGTCTTTAGCGGTCAAGGCATCGAAAATATCCGCTACCGCCATAATTCTAGACTGTAAAGGTAAATCTTTTTCAGACAGGTGCCGGGGATAACCGGATCCGTCCAGCTTTTCGTGATGGCTGCCGGCGTATTCCGGTACCATTGCCAGTTTTCTGGGGAATGGAAGCTGTTTTAACATCTTTAATGTCATGGAGGCATGGTTTTCAATTATCCTGCGTTCTTCATCGGTAAGGGTGCCCTTTATAATGCTCAGATTTTTTAGTTCATCCTTGGTAAGATAGGGGTGCGCTGTACCATTTAACGCAAAAGTTTTGGCTGCAAGTGCATTTAATCGTTCTATTTTTTCGTCTTCTAGAAACTCTCCTGAATTGTTGCAGGATTTGATAAATTCAAACTCGTCGTAAAGTATTTTTATTTCTTGAGCGAAGGCTTCATCCAGGCGCTTTGTTTCCGTGTCGGTCAGGTTCCCCTCCTGTGAGCGTTCAATTTTACGGTGTAAATAAGCATTTTCAATCGACTTGGCGATCAATTGGAATCTCCATTCGACCATGTGGATGCGGTCATAAATAGCTTCCAGCTTTGTCGCCTTGTCCACCACGTGTTCAGGAGTGACAATTTTACCAACGTCATGCATCCATGATGCCAAACGCAACTCTTCGATTTCTTCTTCGTTAAGAAAAACACCTTTAAACGGTCCCTCGTCGGTTGTATTAATCTTTTCTGCAATCATCATGGTTAAATCCACCACACGATTGATATGCCCCGAGGTATATGGAGACTTTTCGTCGATGGCTGTCGCAATACTTTTGATAAAGGCATAGAAGAGATTATGCAGTTCCTGGATCAACTGCCTATTGGTTAAGGCCACGGCAGCCTGTGAAGCCAAAGAAGAGATCAGGCTTTCATATTCCACCGAGAAAGCAACCACCTCGCCTGTTTCAGGATCTTGGGCATTTAGAAGTTGAAGCACGCCAATAATTTCGTTTTCATGATTTCTCATGGGGATCACCAGCATTGATTTTGACCGGTAGCCCGTTGATTCATCATAATTTTTCGGTCCTGTGAAATCGAACCCTTTGGCTTCGTATACATCCGGGATGCTTTTTGTCTCGCCGGTCAGGGCCACATAGGATGAAACATTGGAATAGTTTGGGTTTCCATCGATATAAAGGGGGACGTTGGGAAGGGTAACCTCAACACCACTGGTTCCACCCATCCGGGTATTCATGGTATCATTTTGCATTATTTCAAAACGGAGGTGCTTTTCATACTTATCGAGTATGTATAGTGTACCGGCATCAGCGCTGGAGAGCTCCCTCGCTTGATCAACAACCATTTCAAGCAGTTTGCTGATGTTTTTTTCAGCCGAGAGGGCCAGTCCGATCTCTGTCAACTTTTGGATGTGCCGAATTTGATCTTCAGCATAGTATTTGACTTCCGAAACTACGGATTTAAGCAGTTTATTGAGCCGTTTATCCTGAGATAACTGCCTGATATCAAAATTCGCCATGATTTGATTTTTTACTTTTTCATTCGAATTCAGTCCAGACACAATGTTCTCCACGCAGAAAAAAAAGGGCGAAACTTGAGTATATAAACTTACATTGAGAAAACATGAAAACATGGCGTGATAATTGTCGTTACTGCAGAGCAGCAAGAAGGATGCCACTCTTATCAATGGATCGTTGGGGTGAAAAATAACGATGTTATCCTTTTGAAATAGCGGCTGTTTTTACCATTTAAAAATATTTGGAAAGACCGGAAAATTAATGGGAGGAAATCAATATATGAACAACAAATTTGAAGGCGGCTTACATTTTTGTCGGCCCATCATTTTAGAGTGATGTCACACTTTTCCAGCTTCGCCCACAAATATGATTTATCTTTTTTTCCTTAAAAATACCATGTGAACCAAGCAAAGGCGCTGTTTGAGGATTTATGGATGAAATCAGTTTGAGGTATTCTGAAACCACCAAATTCAGATCCGTGTTCTCCATAGGTGATAAACGCACCAAAGGTGAAGCGGGTATTTGCCGTAACATCCCAGATTGCCCGGGGCTGAAGAGTGCCGGAAGCGTCGGACAGGTTTTGAATGGCGGTTAGATACATCCTGAAAAGAGGGTGTAATTCCACTTGGATTTCAGCACTCATATAGGTCCGGCCGAATATGAACATCTCACCACGGGCAAAACGTTCAATGATTGCCAACTCCCGGTATGCTTCCGAAAGCTGATCGTTCCCCAGACCGTTGTAATAGAACTCGATGAATCCATATAAGTTCTTTTGCCACCACACCCAGGAATAATCCATATTCGCAACCAAAGACAAAAAGTCATCCGTATCGCTATCTCCGTTAAGAAAGGTCCAGGTCGCATCCAGGCGCCAGGCGGTGTTTCCAAGATATCCTCTGCTCCCCAAACCGATCACTTCGTCTTCGTAATGCTTAGATACCATGATATCGAACTCGCTCGTTCCGGAGAAAAAATGCAACTTTCCAGCCAGGGAAGACTGGTCCCATTCCACGTTATGATTCATCGGATCGCGTCTGGGTACATAAAGAAACTCGAAGTCGCCTATTTTATCGATGAAAAATTGTGTAACCAGCATGTCCTCCCCAACCTTGTAATCCCGTTCGATATTAGTTGGCGCAAAGGGGTTAAAAAGGTCCATGGGATTAAAAAGAAATCCGTTTCCCCAGGTGATCGCCTGCCGGCCCGCCCGGATAACCCCCCATTTTGGCCGAAATGTCAGGAAAAACCGGTCCAAACGGTGATAAAGGACATAACGGTCATCTTCTATGATTGTTTGGGTTAAGTCCATCAAGCGGCGATCGTCATTCAGAGAGGCGAGAGGAATTAGAATGTCATTAAACAGATCGGGATATCGTTCGGCCAATTCATTTGTCACCTGCCAGGTATCGCCGCCGAATAAAATGACTTCATAAGCGGTTTCAAAAGATAACCGGCTTGAAAAGATGAGTATGTTTTGCAATCTAAAATCGATGGAGGCATCATATAACGGATTCGTGTCTAAAGCCCTGAAAAAGGATTCCTCATCCGGATATGACACCGAACCTCGGGTCTTTAGGTGGCCACCCCAGAGAGATTCGATCTGATGATACCAGGGTTTTAGCAACGGGGTTGTTTTTTGAGATGCAAGGGTTGCAGGTGGAATGGGCAATTCGGTTGAGGCGTGTGAGATACTTATAAAAATTTGCAACAGGGAGGCCGTCAACAGTAAGAATCTTAATTCCATAAAAGTATTTCGATACGAACCAATTTCAAAACGTCCCATTTTGCCCAATTTCTGCGTCCGTCTCAAATTTTAATCCTCGAAATACTCAATGTATTCCTGTGGTTAAAATTATCGCGTTGACTCGGGGCGTCCATGCCCCTCACCCTTACGGGCAGATTGACTGCTGTCCAATTCTGCTATCCTGCAGAATTGCCCTTGACCTTGAACAAACTGAAACGTTTTATAACGGGCTCATACATATTTTTATTTCACCAGGTCGTCTGCAATCAATCCGTCTCTAATATTGATGAGGCGCCGGGCATAGTCCATGACCATCTGGTCGTGGGTGGAAAAGATGAAGGTGACGCTTTTCTTCGCATTCATTTGCTTCATTATTTCCAATAGACCGATTCCGGTGGTTGAATCCAGGTTGGCAGTTGGTTCATCCGCCAGCACAATGGCTGGCTGGGACACAATTGCCCGGGCAATGGCCACCCGCTGCTGCTGCCCGCCGGACAGCTCGGCCGGACGCCGGTCGTATTTACCTTCCAACCCCACATCATCCAATATGCCCCTGGCGCGTTGCCGACGTTCAGGGGCCGGTACACCCTGAAGCAGCATCACGTATTCAACGTTTTCCACGGCGGATAGGACCGGAATAAGGTTATAAGCCTGGAATACGAAGCCGACCTTGTGCAATCGCAGGTGGGCCAGCTGGGATGAATTCATTTCGTCCAGGGCGTTACCGTCAACCTTAACCCCTCCGGAATCGGCCGAGTCCAAGCCGCCGATGATATTCAACATGGTGGTCTTTCCGGATCCTGAAGGGCCGGCCAGGGCGACAAAGCCTCCTTTTTCGATAGTCAGGTTCACGCCCCTTAGGGCCTGAACATTGACCCGACCTTGCAGGTAAGTCTTTGTTACGTTTGTACATTCGACAATGTTCATGTTCTATCCCCACATAATTATTCCAGGACGATCGTGATCACGTATGGGCCATTGCCTGCACCGGCGTAAACCGTGCCGCTTTAACAGCCGGATACATACTGACCAAGAGTCCCAAACCCAATACCACCAGGTTCGCTATGATGACGTCTTTAATGTGTATAACCGGGTAGATCACCCGGGACATCCCGGCAAATTCCAGGCCGGCGGCGAGTGAAGACAGGTCAATGCCATGACCGGAAAGCGTGAGAACACTTAAGAAGCCCAGGATGTTCCCAATGACCATGCCGAGAATCAGCAGAAAAAATGATTCATAGAGAACCTCTTTGATAATCCACCAAGGTTTCATTCCCAAGGCCTTAAGCAAACCGAACTCTCGTATTCGTTCAAATACGGCCATCAGCATGGTATTCGCGATGCCGAAACTCATGGCGATAAAAACCACTAAAAACCACAGGAAGATAAAGGTGTCGTACATCTTCAAGATTGCAGTGAGCAGTGGCAGCAAATCCTGCCAGGAGTGAACTTCATAATCAGTGGATGGCAGGCTGTTGCGCAAAACAGTGGTCGCCGGATTCACTTCCTGGCGGACGGGCAAGATTATAACGATTTCAGAAATAGCATTTTTCAACTTAAGCATGTTTTGAGCCGCGGGCCGGGTTATAAAAACAAACTGTTTCTCGGTGGCTTCCATTTCGGCCCTGAAAATTCCGACAATATGAAAGGCCCTGGACGCGATTTCGTGACCGGTATCCTGCGACATGAGCACCAGCTTACGGCCCAGACGGGTCTCAAACTTGTCCGCTAATGCCTTGCCCACGATAATTCCATTCCTGTCATCCGTTGTGAGATAGCGGCCCTGGGTAACGGCATTTCCAATGAACGAAATGTTGACCTCTTTTTTAGGATCGATGCCCAACAGAGTCACACTGCCGGCGTGTCGCGCGTTACTGGCAACCGCGTTGACCCGAACCCGGGAAGTCCACTGCGTACCGGCAGGCAGGAGCTTCTTAATGGCGGTTGCCACAGCCTGGGGTTCAGACATACTGTTTTCGACAACCGGGTCACTCCGATAACCGTTGTGGTGCACCTGAATATGCCCGGTGAGCGTGGCAATACCGTTTCGGACCATTTGATCGGCGATTCCACGCATTAATCCACCCAGAAAGATCATGCTCCAAACCCCGATAATTACCGCGGTCATAATTATCAAGGTCCGTCTGGGATTTCGCCAGATGTTTCGCCATCCTAACTGAAGCAACATATGAAGATTCCTTGTAAATAGTGCCTGAACGAAAACTGCTATTTTCAAACTGCTATTTTCCCCAATTTCTGCGTCAGGCTCAGATTTTAATCCTCAAAATACGCTAATGTATTCCTGCGGTTAAAATCTTCGCCTTCCTTGAACTTGGAAAAACTATCTAATTTTCGTTCGGGCACTAAATGAATCTGGAAGCGCATGGCTCAAGCCATCATCGCTTTAACAGGGCTGAGACGCCGAACTTTTAGGGCCGGGTACAGGGCTGTCAAAAGGGTGATGATCAATACCACCGCGGGCCCTGTTAAGACCGATAGCTGGGAAAGCTGGGGAAAGATCCGTTCGGGCAAACCATACTGACGAAGCAGTTCGGATGCGCCGGAAATGAGGATTCCATGGACCTGAAAATACCAGGTTACCAAAATTCCGCCGATGATGCCGATGACGATGCCCACCATGGTCATACTTGACGATTCAATTAAAAGTATTTTTGTCAAACGTCCCGGTGCCGTTCCCATGGACATGAGAACGCCGAATTCCCGGGTCCGCTCAAAGATTACCATAAGGAACGTATTTAAAATACTAAACGCCACAACTATGATCAAAATGATATAGAAGATAAAACCGCTAACCAGGTCCATCCGAATGGCCTGGATCAGACCAGGCAAAAGTTGCGTCCAGTCTAGAGTCACCAGATGGTCTTTTGGAATTGTGTCTTCAATGCTTTTGGAAACAATCCGCTTTATCTCCGGTACCAAATCAAGGGATTTTCCAAGGGCCACCACCTCATGGACAGATCCCTGCATGGCATAAACATCTTGAAAGTAACCCAGGGGTATATGAATGGAACTGCGATCGAATTCGTCCTGGCCGGAGCTGAAAATCCCTTTGATTTTAACCACCGTGGCTGCAATAGAGCCGTCACGCCCCTGGCCGAGAATGACAAGTTCATTACCCAGGCCCACATTCAGATTTTTAGCCAGAAGCCGTCCCACTAATGCTTGATTGGTATCATTGGAAGACAGATAGTTTCCCTGGCGTATCAACTTTTTAAGGGTAGAGACCGCGCTTTCCCCGGTGGGGTCAATTCCGACCACCATGGCACCGTAAGTTCGTTCTTTGGAGGAAATCAGCGAGAAGGCGTTGGCTCGAAAAGTATGACCGGTCACCCCCGGGGTTTTCTCCAGAATTCCACCGACCGCATCCGGATGGGGTACCACCAGACGGATGTCCCTTTTATCCTGATAGCCATTGGCTTGTACCTGTATATGGCCGGTATGTATCATGACCGCGGAATTAATCATGGTGTCATAAGAGCCAAATTGGAAGGACAACATAAAGACCAGCAGGAGGCAGGCAAAGGCAATGGCGAGAATGGTTAGGATTGATCGTCGGGGGTTCCGGAAAATGTTCCGCCACGCCATCTTGATATCAATCGACATGCCTTGCTACCTCATGGAATTTCTTAATGCGGACAATGTAAAAAGACGATCCGGTAGATCTTTCTCAAATTGGAGTTCTATATATTCTAGAAGCGTATATTCATTCTGGACGCCGGCCTTGTTCATTTTCCAAATTTTAGGAAACAGTCTGCCGCCCAAGATCTGAATCTGCTGGCAGGTCATGGATTTGACCAGTTTGAAGTCCTCATCATAAAACGCCTGGCTTAAGAGGATATTATCTTCCCGGATTTTAAGCTGTTGCATGCCCCACACCACCGGCGCTTCAGGCTTCGGAATGGATTTGATCACATACACCTTTTTCCCGTTGTGGGTCTCAACATCCAAAACGGTATGGGTATAATCTTCAATAATGGTATCGGACTTGGCCAGGTCGTTATTGGAAAAGTCTGATCCCATCCAGGACTGGGACATCATCGAGGGGGGAAGTTTGATCACCCGGTTGACCTTGGGGTTATACATCCACATCTCACGATCTTTTTTAAGAGTGCCGTTACCACTATCCTTGGCCGGTGCAATGATGATAAAGAGGCTGTTTTTTTCTCCTTTAGTCCAGACCTTGATCGTGACCACCCGTTCCCAATGCGGACGATGAATCGTCATGTCCACTTTAGAAATGGAAGCAGCACCCCGATAATAATTCACGGCTGCTTCCACCAGTGAACGGGCATCCTGGGCTGTTGCGGGTGTGCAAGTGGCCGCATAAATGATGAAAGAAAACCCTAAAGGGACAATCAATTTATTCCTCATACAAGGACTCCCCTTATAGTACTTGCTAAATGTTGTGAGAAGGATCTGTAACTTCTCAATATGTCTCGGTAGGCTCGCTGCGACATCCGCTAATTTTTTTCAATACGTGCAAAACTTGCCGTTAAGGGCGTTTTACAGCGGTCTCAAGGTCTTTCCTGCCCGGGGGTATAAGGGTTGTTGGCGATGAGGCGCAGGGGAGGGCCGTCTATTGAATCATGGTCGCTATAGCCTCCAGCGCCATGTTATATCCGTTTGCGCCCAAACCCGAAATCTGTGCGGTTGTCACATCGGCGATCATGGACTTGCGGCGCAACGACCCTCTTTTGTAAATATTGGAAAGGTGGACCTCAATGATAGGGATAGCCAATAAAAGGAGTGCATCACGTATGGCGATGCTCGTGTGGGTATAGGCTGCCGGGTTGATGATTAGTCCATTCTGTGTTTCTACGGCCGCCTGTATTTTTTCGACAATTGCACCTTCATGATTGGATTGAAATGTCTCCACAACAAGTCCCAGACTTTGTCCGAGTTCTTTAAGATGTGAATCTATCTCATCCAGTGTTACTTTTCCGTAGATATCAGGCTCTCTTTTGCCAAGCATATTCAAATTGGGACCGTGGATCACCAGAACCCTGGCACCATTTTTCACCGTTTCCATCGCTATCTCCTAACCCGGACAAGCCGGAGCCAAACATATTTGTCACAAAGGCACAAAGGCACGAAAGATTTTATTTCGTTATTCTTTCTTGGTGCCTTGGTGCCTTTGTGGCGAGAAGCAACTAGTTTGGCCACAAAAAGCACAAAATTAACAACTAAGGTCTAAAAAACCTGTTTAAAATAGTTTGCAACAATTTATTTGTCAGCTTAGCCTTGTGGCTGATTTACGCTCCAATCGTCTTCCGGAAGCGGTCAATGGTTTTTTTATAATCCGGGGAGCCAAAAATAGCTGATCCAGCGACAAAGACACTTGCACCGGCAAGAGAAATCGCCCCTATCGTTTCTTCGTTTACCCCTCCGTCAACTTGGATCAAGGTAGAAAGCCCCCGGTCCGTGATCCACTGACAAAGTTCCCGGATTCTGTCCAGGGTGTTGGGGATAAAAGATTGGCCGCCAAATCCAGGGTTAACACCCATGATCAGCACGAAATCGATATATTCCAAAATCCATTCAAGCGTAAATAAGGGGGTTGACGGATTCAAAACGACACCAGCACGAAGACCGTGATCTTTTATCATATGGATCGTCCGGTTCAGATGAACACAGGCCTCAACTTGAACAGAAATTAATTCAGCCCCGGCCTTTACAAACTGAGGGATAAATTGATCGGGGTTTGCAATCATCAAGTGCACGTCAAGAGGAAGCGATGTCACCCGGCTTGCGGCTTCCACAATCATGGGGCCCATGGTAATATTCGGGACAAAATGACCGTCCATAACATCAATGTGTATCCAGTCCGCTCCGGCTTTATCAACGGATTTTATTTCTTCTCCGAGTCTTGAAAAATCTGCCGAAAGTATCGATGGTGCAATCAGTTTCATGTTTACATCTCCAAATACAATAGCGCTTTTAAAAAATTACCGGATGACTCCGCTGGTAGGTTTAACCACAAGTTTTTGAAAGTTACGAAAAAGGGTCTCTACGAATTTTATGTCGGGGTTTCCACAACATTCCACGGGGCAAACCTCTGTGTCTTAATCAGTTCACCATCTTCGTAAAGCAAAACAGTTGCCTCATTACCGTTTGGAATGAATAACCAGATCTCTTTCCCCGGCTTCACAAATTCATCAAAAATCTTAAATGAAGTCCCAAAAATGTTCATCTGAACCCGAATATGTTTTTTTAAAAATCCGTTTTCGAGCCTGAATCTAAAAAGGCTGACACCCCTGGAAGCCTCTAATATTGCATGGGCGCTTGGGCCCGGTTTGCGGTTTATTTCAAGATGAACAACACGGCCTTCCATCACATGATACCCGGCCAGCGGTTCTTGTCCAGTAATGACATTTGTGGGTTCGTTGCGATGAATAGATGATGTTATCTCACCGAGTGTAAGATTGGACCTTTCGATTAACCTTACGGCATCGTCCAGTGAAAGAAAGTTAAGATCAGGCATTTTATATGATTTGGGTCTTCTTCCCCTGCTCACCAGAAGGTCCATCGGTTCACCCCGGCTGATCATCGTCCCTGGGGATGGGTACTGTGCGATAACCTCATCTTTTTTATGGGTATCGCTATAGGTAATTGAAAATTTTCCCTCTTTCAAGTCATTTTCTTCCAGAATAATACGTGCCTGTTGAATCGACAGTCCGGTGACATTCGGCGGCAAAATAGTCTTGGCACCCTTTGAAATGATTATTCTGACATCACGTCCCTTCTTGATTTC
>JAFDFH010000427.1 GCA_019309945.1 Deltaproteobacteria bacterium | reverse complement strand
ATTCTTTGGGCGGTCTTCACCGGCCTTATTTTGTGGGAAGATGCAAAGAAACAACTCAATCCTAAAAAAGATTTTTTGAAACCCACAATAGACAGGGCTTTTGATATTTTTTTAAGAGGAATAAAAGTAATCTGAAGGGGGTGAAACATAACTTCTCAATATGTTCCGGTAGGCCCGCTACGCCATCCGGTAATTTTTTTCAATACAGCCAAAACTTGCCGTTAAGGGCGCCTAACAGTGCCCCGCGCATGGGATCTAAAATGAATGTGGCGCTTAGCACAATCAGGCTACAATCAACAATCGTAACCGTTCACAGGTTCAGGGTTCAACGTTCAGGGTTAAGGACAAAGAAGGTATTGAAGACCCGAAGTCTTTGTTAAAAATGTTCATTTTCCCAAGTAATTGCCAATTGGGTTCCAAATTTTGGATTAGGCCTGACGAAGATGACGCTTTGCTCGTAAATACGCATTCCAAATTAAGTCCGGGACGAGAAAGAAACCTTGAACATCTGAACCTTTGAACCCGTGAACGCTTACATGGAAACAGTTGCCCGCTTTGAAAAAAAATACCGGATGACTCCGCTGGTAGGTTTAACCATAAGTTTTTGAGAAGTTACAGTGAAACTCTGTATTTATTAGTCTGATTTAAAATAAAAATAACAATTAAAAAGGAGGAATGGTTATGGTTGGGATAACATCATATGGCGCATACATCCCACGTTATCGAATGGATCGCAGGCGATGGGATGGTTCAATGCGGCAACCGCCGGAGTGGCACGAGGGGAAAAAGCCGTTACCAATTATGACGAAGACAGCAATACCATGACGGTCGCGGCGGCCATGGATTGTCTAAACGGCTTCCAAAGAGATCAGGTTGATGGATTATACTTGGGTTCTATGACGTTTCCTTTTGTGGAAAGGCAGAACGCCGCCATCTGTGCTGAAGCCATGGCGTTTAGATCAGACATCCGAACTGCGGATTTTTGCACATCACGCAAAGCAGGGACGACAGCCCTCATAGCGGCCTGCGATACCGTGAAAGCAGGCGATTTAAATAATTTTTTGGTTTGTGCCGCTGACTCACGACTCGGAAAGCCTGGTGGTAACCTCGAGCATACCCTTGGGGATGGGGCTGCAGCGCTGCTGGTAGGCCGGGATAATGTAATTGCCGAACTAAAGGGCTATTATTCGTTAACCCGGGATTTCCCTGACCTCATTCGCACCGAGGGTGAACGCTTTCCGCGTGCCTGGGAAGAGCGATGGATTCGAGATGAAGGGTATCAGAAACTCATTCCAGCCGTGATGACCGGATTTCAAAAAAAATACAACCTTGCACCCGATGATCTATCCAAGGTTGTGATTGCTTGTCCGAATAACCGCGTATTGCAGGGTCTATGTAAAAAGATGGGATTCGGTGCCGAACAGGTACAGGATACTTTTATCGATAATGTTGGAGATACGGGCGCGGCGATGCCTTTGATGATGTTTGTGGCCGCACTCGAATCAGCAAAACCGGGGGATAAAATCCTTCTTGTCAGTTACGGGACTGGTGGAGATGCCCTGCTATTTGAGGCCACAAGCCAGATTGAAAAGGTTGACGGTCATCTGGGTGTAAGCGGCCATCTGGATTTGAAGAAAAGCCTGGACAGCTATACCAAATACCTGGTGTTCCGTAATGTGATTCCTGCGGATGTGGGAATTCGGGGAGAAGATAAGCCATTTGTTCGATTGTCGGCAACCTACCGGGAAGGTCAAACCATCTCATCATTGCTCGGCTCAAAATGCAAACAGTGTCAAACCCCTCAGTTCCCAAAGCAGAGAGTATGTATAAACCCGGAGTGTGGGGCCATCGATCAGATGGAAGATTACTATTTTTATGACAAAGTGGGACGAATCAATTCATACACCGGCGATAATTTGGCATTTAGCTGGGATCCTCCCGGCATGTACGGTCTTATTGATTTTGAGGGGGGCGGCAGGCTGTACATGGACTTTACGGATTGCGATCTTGACGCCGTGAAAGTGGGAGCACCGGTGAAAGTGAGTTTCCGTCGAAGGTACGTGGATGAAAATCGTGGCGTTCTCACCTATTACTGGAAAGCGGTGCCTCTCTCAGAAACTGAATAAGACAAATGACTACATTACGTTGAATTCGGAATTTATAAATCTATCTTTAAAAGAAAAACCACAAAGTTCACGATGAAAACCTGGAAAAGCCATATATTTGGGATGTCAATTGCTTCTTTCTCTGTGAGCTTTGTGAGATAAAAATTGTAACCTAAACATCATAAACAGGGGGAAAGAAAAATGGCGATCGGAATAAAAGATAAAGTCGCAATTATCGGCATGGGTTGCACCAAATTTGGTGAATTCTGGGACAAAAGTGAGGAAGATCTCATTGTTGATGCATACAAGGAGGCCATTGAGGACGCCGGCATCGAAACCAAAGATATCGATGCGGCCTGGTTTGGCAGTGCCTTTGATGAGGTCAATGTTGGCAAGGGCGGAATTCCATTGGCAAGAGCTTTGAAACTGCCCAATATCCCGGTGACCCGGGTGGAAAATTTTTGCGCCACGGGTACCGAGGCCCTTCGGGGTGCCTGTTATGCCGTGGCCTCAGGGGCCAGCGAAATCGCGCTGGCAATCGGGGCCGAAAAGCTCAAGGACACGGGCTATGGGGGCTTGCCGGCATTGGGAGCTTCGACTGGAACAGAGAATTTATTCTATTACCCCAATCTGTCGGCACCGGGAATGTTTGGTATGGTCGCAAGTGCCTACTTCGACAAATACGGTCTGAGCCCGGAAGAAGGTAAACGCATCCTGGCGAGAATATCCTACAAAAGTCACAAAAACGGGGCCATGAATCCAAGAGCCCACCTTCGCAAGGAAGCCACCATTGATCAAATTATGAACGCGCCCATTATTGCTTATCCTCTGGGTCTCTTTGACTGCTGCGGCGTCAGTGACGGAGGGGCTGCCGCAATTGTCGTCCCAGCGGATAAAGCCAAAGATTTCAGGCCGGATCCGATTTATGTCAAGGCACTCCAACTCTCCCTTACACCGGCAACCGGAATCGGACACCAGAGTTGGAATGGCGTCCATTTTGAAGAAACAAGAATCGCAGGAGAAAAAGCCTATAAAGAAGCCGGCATTGAAAATCCGCGGGAAGAAATCAACCTGATGGAAGTCCACGATTGCTTTTCCATCAGCGAACTGGTCACGTATGAAAGCCTTCACATTTCACCCATGGGCAACGCCAGGGACGATATCGAAGACGGGTTCTTCGATCTGGACGGCAAAATCCCTTGTCAAAGCGATGGCGGATTAAAATGTTTCGGACATCCCATCGGCGCTTCCGGAATCCGTATGATCTATGAGATCTACAAGCAACTGCAAGGCAAGGCGGAGCCTGCAGAACGCCAGCTCAAGGGAAATATACGCCTGGGATTGACCCATAATCACGGCGGCATCGCCGGCAGCCTCGTTTGCAGTGTGGCAATATTCGGTACCGCGTAAGGCTTTGTGTTGATGAGAGCGGGACCCACTGATCATCACGACGCAGAATTCCATACAATAGCCAGGGGAGCATAAGAACAACAAATCAATTCATGCTCTTGCAAGTACCATTGTCGGTGCTCTGGAACACGCTG
>JAFDFH010000426.1 GCA_019309945.1 Deltaproteobacteria bacterium | reverse complement strand
AAAAAAATCTTGAATTCCTAGCCAAAGCGATCACCGGATTTCTTAAGACCGAAAACCGGGCTCATTTTCTGGTTGTCGGTAGGGGTCCATCGGAAAATGCAATCCGGGGGATTTTCTCCCGGGAAGGAATGGCCGATCGCGTTCACACCCCCGGTGTCCTCAAGCATCCCCTGCTTGCAAGCGCTTATCGCGCCATGAATGTGTTCGCATTTGCCTCAAAAAGTGAGACACAAGGCATGGTCTTGACCGAAGCCATGGCAGCCGGGGTACCCGTGGTAGCTCTGGATGCACCCGGAGTTCGCGATGTTGTGGTGGATCACCGCAACGGCAGACTTCTGCATTCCGAGACCATCGAGGAATTCTCATCGGCCTTGCAATGGGTTGCCGCGCTCTCTTCCGAACGAATGCAGCAACTCAAGCAGGACGTCAAGAATAGCGCCCAAGAATTTTCCATGGAACGCTCAGCAGATAAGGCACTGGCTCTTTATAAGAATCTGCTGGATAAGGAATTTTTTGACCGGCATAAAGAGTACAGCGCCTGGACCACTATTTTGCACAAGATTAAGACCGAGTGGGACGTCATAAAGGGTCTTGCCGGGGCGGCCGGTGCCGCATTGAACATTGATATGTTGGAAGGCAAAAGGAAACCATGATCTACCGTCTCGAAGTGCTTCTGCGAAAGATACGCCGCTGGGTCAGCCGCAGTGAGTGGCTGATCGCTTTGCTTCGCCTTCCGAAGTCGAAGGAAACGGAGACGGCCTCCGGTCTTGTCTTAATCCAGATCGACGGTCTCTCCCACACGCAATTTGGCCGCGCCCTTGACAATGGCAAAATGCCTTTCCTTTACAAGCTCCTGAGTCGCGAGCGGTATCGTCTGCACACTCTTTATTCCGGCCTGCCTTCCAGCACGCCGTCTGTTCAGGCCGAACTATTCTACGGCGTCAAAGGCGCGGTTCCGGCTTTTAGCTTCATGGATCGAAGCTCGGGCCAAATTTTCCGGATGTATGATCCATCCTCAGCCGTCAGCGTTGAACATCGACTTGAGAAAAAAGGGGAACCGCTTCTTAAAGATGGAAGTGCTTATTGCAACATTTACACCGGCGGGGCCGATAACTCTAACTTTTGTGTATCTTCTTTTGGCTGGGGATCAACTCTGAAAAAAGCGAACGTTTTGGCATTAAGCTTCCTGTTCCTTTCGCACCTATACAGTTTCGTTAGGGTCACAGTTCTGCTGGTCATAGAGTTTTTCCTGGCAGTTTTTGATTCTGTTTTCGGTGTGTTCGAAGGCCGCGATCTTGCCAAAGAGCTCAAATTTGTTCCTACCCGTGTCGGGATAACCATTTTGCTCCGTGAACTGATCACCATGGGGGCAAAGATTGATATTGCCAGGGGGTTGCCCATTGTCCACCTTAACTTGCTTGGCTTTGACGAACAGGCCCATCGCAGGGGCCCGTCGTCAAAATTTGCCCATTGGGCCCTTAAGGGGATCGATGACGCCATCGCCCGAATATGGCGTGCGGCAAAAAGTTCGGGTGGCCGGGATTACGACATATGGATTTATTCTGACCACGGTCAGGAAGAGACGCTTTCCTATACAAAACAGCATGGCAGGACCATCCAGGAAGCCGTTGCTGATGTGTTTGATCTCCTGGAAGGCAGCCGTGCTGACGTTCGGGCTTACAACTTTCGAGGAATCCAGTCTCAACGTGTTCGACATCTCGGCGGCAGGAAAATTCAAAAGTTGTTCCAGGTCTATCGCGGGGCTGAAGAAAAAACGAAAAAATCGAAGATCAGCGTAACAGCAATGGGTCCTCTGGGCATGGTTTATTCCTCAGTTAAGATTCTTCCGGATGAACGTCATCGCTTGGCCAGAGAACTCGTGGATTCCGCAAAGGTTCCACTTGTGCTGGTGGCCGATGAGCCTGACAGACTGCGGGCTTGGACCAAACAAGGTGAGTTCGTGTTGCCCGAACAAAAAGAGAAGATTTTCGGTCCGGACCATCCCTTTCTGGATGAGGTCACTCGTGATTTGATCGAATTGTGCCAACATCCTGATGCCGGGGATTTTATCATCAGCGGATGGCGAACCCACGGTACGCCTTACAGCTTTCCCATTGAAAATGGTGCCCATGGAGGTCCGGGGTCCGAGGAAACAAAAGCCTTTGCATTGCTCCCCGGCGATATTTTTCTACCGGAGCGCAACTGTTATTATCTCCGCCCCATGGATGTCCGCCGCGCCGCTTTCCACCTCCTCGGCCGATCCGAAATTAAAATTTCAATGGAATCGTCTCGGAAAGCCACCGACCCCCGGCTACTTCGCATCATGACTTACAACATCCACAGTTGTATAGGGATGGATGGCAAAATTTCACCTGAGCGGATTGCACGGGTGATCGCCCAGTATAGCCCGGACGTTGTCGCGCTCCAGGAACTGGACGTTGGCAGGGCACGCACCGGACGTATTGATCAGGCAGATCTCATCGCTCAATATCTACACATGGATTACCACTTTCTTCCAACAGTTCAAGTTAGAAAAGGGCTTTATGGCAACGCTATCCTGACGCATTTTCCCATGCGCCAGGTCAGGGCGGATAAGTTGCCCGGGCTGCCCGGCAAGCCACGTCTTGAACCCAGAGGAGTAGTTTGGGTCGCCATCAAGGCGGGCGGAACCGAGATCCAGTTTATCAACACCCACCTGGGTCTGAAGCCAAACGAACGCAAGTTTCAGGTTGAGGCATTACTCGGCGCCGGCTGGCTATCCCATCCGGATTGTCGCGAGCCGATTATTTTATGTGGTGACTTCAATGCGCCCCCCTTTTCCCATGTGTGCCGCAGGCTACGCACCCTTTTTCTCGATGCGCAGGCCGAACTGGCCAACCATTACCAAAAAAAAACGCTTTTCGGGCGTTTTCCATTCGC
>JAFDFH010000084.1 GCA_019309945.1 Deltaproteobacteria bacterium | reverse complement strand
TTTTCGCAACCTTGATTTGGTTTCTTCATGTGAACCTATTGAATGTAGACATCCAACTCGGAAACTCGCTTCATCTCGCCCCAATTTCTACTTTCCAATTTCAAGTTTCAAGCCATGAACGGTTACAGAATTTGAGTGTTAGAAATTCATCAAGCCTAATGATTGAGACCTTTGTAAAATGCCACCTGTCAATTATCTTGGGCAACAATGGAGATCCCAAACCGGTCAGCCCGGGCGATCATTTCTAGCCTGTCAAAAACAACTGCCTTGCCCGCTTCAATTACAAGGACACGGGCACCTGCTTCCTGCATGACCGTAATCGTTTGGCTGCCCACGGCAGGAATATCAAACCGAATATCCTGATTCGGCTTACAGACTTTGACGACCACAACTTCTCCTTGAGCCAGTTTTCCGCCCCGTTTAATGGTCGCATCCGTTCCATCAATTGCCTCAACCGCCAGGATTGATCCGCCACAAACCACCACACATTGCCCAATGTCAAGACGTCCAATTTCTTTGGCCACTTTCCAGCCGATTTCGATATCCGATTTTTCAGATCGGGTTGGCTTGCGTTTTGTCCAGCATCCTTTTGACGCCAAAAGATCCGGTAATAAAAATGTAGAAGGCCGTATCTGAATACCTTCTTTTTCAAGTAACCTGGCAAAAGCCCTTAAAAGCCCATCATCATGGGTATGCCTCAAGGAGGCAACCAGTGAAATGGCTTTCGTATCCGGTTTTACATCTGAAAACATTTTTGTTTTCGTTATGGCGCCCATCATAACCGCTTCGTTGATATTGTTTTTGTGAAAAAACTTTATCAGACGCTTGACCTGCCCGAGATGAATCCATTCGATAGCATCTACATCGTCCTCTAGCCGGGGATCCGTTTCATTTAAATAGGCCACCGAATAAACAGAAAATCCTCTTGATTTTGCTGCCTTAGAAAAAATTATGGGAAACTGACCGCTCCCTGCAATGAGTCCTATTCGCTTAAATGGCTTAATGCTTGTATCTGGTTTCAAGTTCTAAAATTCCAGTTAATCAATTTACCGGGTAATTCCTCGACTGGAAGATTTTATAAAGTCAATAAAATTAACCACCTCAGGGATTTGTTCCACCTCGGCCGATACCCTTTCAATCGCCTCGTTCAGTGTGAGGCCGATCCGGAAAATGATCCTGTAGGTCTTTTTTAACGCGGACAATGTTTCCCGCGAAAACCCGTGGCGTTTCAAGCCGACACTATTTAACCCATGTAGTTTTACCCTGTCGCCGGAGGCAATAACGTATGGTGGAATATCTTTCACCACGGCGGATTTGCCACCGATAAATGCATAGTTGCCGACTCTTACAAACTGGTGAATGGCAACAAGTCCACCGATCGTAGAATAATCGCCCAGCGTGATATGCCCGGCGAGAGTTGCATTGTTCGCAAGCATGACTTGCCGGCCTGTTATGCAGTCATGGGCGATATGGGTATAGGCCATCAGGTAGTTTTCTTCACCGATTTCGGTCACACCGCCGCCAAATCCGGTTCCCCTGTGAATGGTAACAAATTCGCGTATAACGCAGCCGCGTTTGATTTTAACATGGGTTTCTTCACCTTCAAATTTCATTGACTGCGGGACCGCGCCAATTGCGGCATATTGGAATATTTTACAATCGGGACCGATATGAACATATGGCTCAATAACAACATGGGGACCGATTGTTGTTCCTGATTCAACCGTCACATTCGCCCGAATGATCGAGTAGGGTCCAACCTCGACATTCGAGTCTATCTCCGCCTGGGCGTCAACGATTGCAGTTGCGTGTATCATGGTTTTTCTCCGATGGTTGCCAGTAATTCAGCTTCGGCCACAAGTGTGTCATCCACCCGAGCACTTCCGGATAGCTTGATCACCTTTGATCGTTGCTTTAAATATTTTACTTCCAATACAAGCTGATCGCCCGGCACAACGAATTTTCTGAATTTGACCTTGTCCATTCCCATAAAGTAGATTAAGGCGCCATGTTTTTCTTTGGGCATGGACCCGAAGAAAAGAACGCCACCGGCCTGGGCCATTGCTTCTATGATAAGCACTCCCGGCATAATTGGAACCCCCGGAAAATGGCCCTGGAAAAAGTGTTCGTTGATGGTTACATTTTTAATGGCAACAACCTTCTCCTTTGGTTTCAATTCAATGATTCGATCAATTAGCAGAAAAGGATATCGATGTGGTAAATAATTCATTATTTCCCGAATGTCATATGTTTTTTCCACTTTTTCCTCTCTAACAAACTTTTAATTGCCTGTAAGCCTTTACTGGCTCAATGTTCACCCTTGAGACCTTTGCAAAACGGCACTTTTTGCCCGATTTCTGCGTCAGGCTCAAATTTCAATCCGGTTTTGCTTCAATTTTGATGAGTCTTTTTTCGATTTCTGCAAGTTTTCTTTTCAGTTCCGGAAGCCGGGGCAGAATCCTTTGGACCTTGAGCCATATCCTGTGGGGCATTTCCGGTGATCCTGACACAACCTCGCCGCTTGGAATAGACTTGGAAATTCCGGACTGTGCTCCGATCATAACATCATCTCCGATCGCAAGGTGTCCTGAAACTCCCACCTGGCCAGCCAGCACAGCATGCGCTCCTATCGTCACACTTCCTGAAATTCCGACCTGTGCCACAAGGAGTGTGTTTTCGCCCACTGTAACGTTGTGGGCAATATGAACGAGGTTGTCTGTCTTTACCCCTTTTTTTATCCAGGTTCTTCCAAACGTAGCTCTGTCAATGGTATTACCTGCGCCTAGTTCCACATCGTCATCGATTTGGACAATCCCAATTTGGGGAATTTTATAATAGGATTTGCCGTCCGGGGCAAAACCAAAGCCATCACTTCCAATGACCGATCCGGCATGAATTTTAACCCTGCTGCCAATTTTACAACGCTCTAATATCGTGACATTCGGATAAATCTCCACATCATCGCCGATTACGACGTTGTCCCCGATGACGACATTGGGATGAATTGTAACACGGTCACCCAGATAAACATTTTTTTGAATCACGGCAAAAGGTGCGATTGAAATATCTTGGCCGCCAATGAAATGATCACCGATAAAGGCCTTTGGGCTGATACCGGTTTCTGGTTTTAAAGGTGGATGAAATAGGGCTACAACTTTGGCAAAAGCAACCTGAGGGTTATCCACTTGCACAAGGTTCTTTGAAGAGGCCCGAAAGTTTCGGGGAACAATTACAGCTCCCGCACCCGTTTCATCTACCTTCTTTAAAAATTTTGGATCAGCGGCAAAGGTGATATCATCGCCGGTTGCATCTTCAAAAGGTGCGACACCACGAATACACCGATCCCTGTCCCCTTTTAGGTCACCGTTGACCCGTTCCGCTATTTTGACAAGAGGTATTTCCATTTTAAATTGCACGTGCCCCTATTTGATCCGTTTGCCTGCTAAAGCAGAAATTAATAAACGTTTACTGTAACCGTTCACGGAACGTTGAAATTAGAAAATAGAAATTGGAAATTTGGTCTTCATGCTTTTGTACAGTTGATAAACGCATTCAATTGGAGGCCGAGTTTTCAATTTTGTAGACATCCAACTCGTAAACTCGTTTCATCGCTTCCCAATTTCTACTTTCCAATTTCAAGTTTCAAGCCGTGAACGGGTAGTGTTTACTCTTGTTTGGGGGTATTCTTTTGCTCTTGAATTTTCCGGGCAAATTGCAGGTTGTACTGCTGTATCAATTTGTCGGTTACATCAATTGGATTTGGGTAATACCATACGCCCCCCTTACCCTTTTCAAGGATAAGAAGATAGCCTCCCTTTTTCCCCATTGCGTCAACAAGCTCTTGGATTTCTTTTCCAATTTTCTGTGTAAGCTTTTCTTGCATCAGCCGGGCGGTTTTACTATACTGTTGTTGAAGCGTCTTGAAGTCATTGACCTTTATCCTGAATTCACGCTCCTTTTCCACCCGCTTTTCCTGGCTCATCACCATGGCTTCCCGTTCAAGCCTTTTTTGGAGTTCTTCTAAATCAGACCCCTTTTTTTTGAGGTCCTCCCCCATTTTTGCTCCCGCTTGGTTCAGCTCGGCCTGTGCTGCTTTTCCAGCGCTTGATGTTTCAAGAATTCTTGCAAAATCAAGCACGCCGATTTTAGCAACATCTGCGCCATATGAAAGCGTAACGCCCAGCAGTAAAAAGCATGTTGTGAAAAAAACGATTATCTTTTTTTGCATTGCTCCTCCTTTATAATTCCGGATTTAGTTTTAACCGTTTATCCATAAATTTTTAAGAAGTTACTTTAAAAGTAGCTAAAATACCGTTCCCATTGTAAATTCCCAACGTCCACCGGGTTCTTCCCCTAATATGGGATCAAGTCTATAGCCGTACTCAACACGAATGGGCCCCATAGGAGAATACCACCTGATTCCAAACCCCACACTTCGAAACAGGTTGCCTAAATCGATATCCTCATCTGTACCGTATACGTCACCGGCATCATAGAAAAAAGCGCCAACAACGCCTACATCCTTCATTAAAGGAAACTGAAATTCAATGTTAAACTGTACAAATTTGTCACCACCAATCTTGAAGCCTTTCTCATCCCTCGCGGAGATGTCCTGATACTCATAGCCTCGAATAGAACGTATACCGCCCAGATAAAAGCGTTCATAGTCCGGGAGTATCCCTCCGGGGTTTTCGTAGGCATATCCGCCTTTCCCGTGCAAAAGTCCTACGGTGCCCCAAAACAGGGGTATATAATAGGCGGCTTCGGCGGTAAACTTTGTAAAGGCGATATTGCCCCCGAGAAATCCCCCGGCATATTCCACACCGGCACTCGTGTTTAACCCTTTGCTGGCATTAAAAGTTTTGTCCCTGGAATCATAGCGCAGGGAGGTGGTTATACTACTCGTAACGTTTATTCCTGCCAGATCCTTGATCGATTCAGCGGCATAAAAAACAATATCTTTGATATCAGCGATGTCATAGGAATACAAAAAATAAACCCGGGTAAAATCAAAAACCGGATAGCTAGCCCTCAGATTGCCTCCCAGACTTTGCTTAGTGTATGTATCATACTCGTATCCCCAGTTATAAAAATCAAACCCTGCCGACAGGGGAATATCAAACAGCCAGGGTTCCGTGAAACTGAGCGACAACGCGGTTGTTCGGCCCCCCAGCTCTGCTTTTAATGAAAGGGCCTGCCCCCGGCCAAAAAGATTCCTCTGGGCAATCGTACCCGATACAAAGAGGCTCTCGGTACTGCTGTACCCGCCGCCAAAACTCAAAGTGCCCGTGGGCTTTTCAACCACATCGATGTTCAGGATCATTTTGTCATCAGTGCTTCCCTTCATGGTGTTGATCCTAATATCCTCAAAAAAATCAAGTCGATGCAGGTTTTGGACGCCTCGTTTTAAACGCCGCCCACTGAATAGTTCCTGCTCATATACCCTTAACTCACGGCGAATAACCTTATCCCTTGTTTTTGAGTTCCCACCGATAATAATTTTTTCAAAATAAACCTGTTTGCCCTTTGAAATGACATACGTAATGTCGACCAATAACTTTTCAATATTTTGGTCTATGCGGGGTAATATTTCCGCATAGGCATATCCTTCGTCGGAGTAGAGATCCGTGAGGCCAAGGATATCCTTTTGGACCACCATGCGATTGTAAAACTCCTCATGGGTAATTTTCAAATTTTTAACCATTTCCGCTTTGAATAATACAAGATCACCTTCGATATCAACTTTTCCGATTTTGAATCGGTCACCCTCATCAATTTTGATGGTTATGTAAATCCATTTTCCCTTAAATTCAATTTGCGGTTCTCCAACTTTGGCCTGAACATAACCATTGTTTTGATAAAATGCGGCAAGTTTGAATGCATCCTGTTTCAGGTTTTCCCTGTCCAGCTCGCCGGATGATGTCAGCCATGAGAAGAAGCCTTTTTCAGAGATTTCCATTAATTTTTTTAACTGCTTGCTGGTGTAAGAACGGTTTCCTTCAAATATTATTTTTTTGACTCGAACCTTTTCGCCTTCCTCAATGAGAAAGTCCAGGTCGGCCTGGTTATTTTTAAGCTGTTGGATATTATAAGTCACTTTGGCATTATGGTAGTTCTTGTCTTTATAGAGCGCTTCTATTCGTCTGATGTTACGTTGTACCTTGAAGATGTTTAGAATTGAACCCGTACTGATATCCAAATCTGACATGATCTCTTTGTCGTCGTAGATTTTATTGCCCCGGATGTGGATGACACGAATCGTCGGCTTTTCTACAACCCGGAATATGATCCGCTTTCCTTTGGCGCCTTCTTCAGCTTCAATACGAATATCCTCAAAATATCCCATTGCGTATACAGCCTTAAGATCTTCGGAAATATTTTTCGTGCGAAAAATATCGCCGGGTTCGGTTTTAATTTTTCTTTTAATCGCATCACTTTCGATACGTACGTTACCTGTAACGATAACTTCGGCGACTTTTTCCCGCTTAAAAAGTTTCATACCAAGATCTTGAGCAAGTTCCTTTACGGTTCCCGGGAGGCTTTCTATCCCTTCTCCATGAATAAACATTGTATGGGGAGGCCTTGCCCCCAAAGATTCGATCAACTTTGCATCCAGGCTGAATTTTTTGCCGATCCAAGTCATGCTTCCCCAGACAACATAGTCAGCTCCAACCTGAATGCCCAAATTTCGAATTTCCTCCCTGGTTTTAGCCCGTTTATTCCATTGGGAATCCTCGGCGATTTCGGGTTCCAGGATAATTGCGTCTTCTTGTTGCAAATGCTTCTTGATTGCTTCTGAAATTTCGGATTGAAGGTATGAAAGTTCTTCCTGGGCATGGATCTCAAAAGGTAATACGATCACACGGACTGTTTCCAGAGCATATACCATTTTGGAAAAGCAACAGATTATTGTGAAAAGAAGCAAACACGTGTGTCTTCCCATGAAAAATCTTTAATCCTCTGATTCCACTAGTTTTCCATCGGTAATTGTCACCCTCCGTGACATATACGCCGCTAGTTCCATATTGTGTGTCACCACGATCATGGTCATGTTAAATTCCTGGTTTAACAGCATCAGAAGGTCATGAATCTGTTCGCTGTTTTTTTTGTCGAGATTTCCTGTGGGCTCATCAGCCAGAAGAATAAGCGGGTTGAGGACTAGGGCACGGGCTAAAACAACCCGCTGCTGTTCCCCCCCTGAGAGGTCGACGACCTTGTGAAATAGTCTATCCTTGAGTCCTACCTTGACGAGAAGTGCTTCGGCTCCATTTCGAGCCGTTTCCTTATTCAGGCCCTTAATCAGGGCCGGCATCATCGCATTTTCGAGCGCACTGAATTCCGGTAGGAGATGATGAAACTGAAAAACAAATCCGATTGATTCATTTCGAAATCTTGACAATTTTTGGTTACTATGGCGAAACACATCTTCACCTTGAAACCAAAGGGCCCCGCTGTCAGGCCGGTCAAGGGTTCCCAGAATGTGGAGAAGCGTCGACTTGCCGATTCCAGAGGCCCCGACAACGGCCACGGTTTCTCCGGGAGCCAAGTTGAGGTTCGCCCCATTTAATATTTCGATCCGGACACCACTGTTGTTGAAGGCCTTGCACAAATCTTTTGCAATGATTAGGGAACCTGAAACAGGGTCGCTATTACCCATACCGGATCGCCTCGACAGGATTAAGTTTGGACGCCTGATGGGATGGATAGAGTGCCGCCAAATAGCAGATCACAAAGGTTGCAGATACGATTAAAAACACATCCAATGCTTCCATTCTTACCGGAAGAGAAGTCGTAAAATAGTAAATATCCCCCGTGAGTTCGTGGATATTGTAATGTTTCAGCAACGTACATAGGATAAATCCCGAGCATACGCCGAGAACCGTGCCCACGGTGCCAATGACCATCCCTTTGAGTATAAAAATTTTTTTGATGCTCTTATCGGTTGCGCCCATAGCCTTTAATATTGCAATATCCTTGGTCTTTGCCATCACCATCATGATAAGTGTGCTGGCGATGTTAAAGGCTGCAACCAGAACGATGAGCGTTAGAATGATAAACATCACCGTTTTTTCCAGTTTAAGGGCCGAAAACAGGTTTCGATTCATCTGCATCCAGTCGCGTGCCCAGTATGGAAAACCCAATCTGGAGATTATTTTTTCAGCAACGCGCTTGGCCATATAAATATCCTGTACGCGTACTTCAATTCCGGTGACCGCATCTTTCATCCGGAGAATCTTCTGGGCCTCTTTAATGTGGATATAGGCAAAGGACCCATCAAATTCATACATTCCGGACTCAAAAAACCCGGTAACCTTAAAGCGCTTCATGCTGGGGATGTGTCCGATGGGTGAGAGCATTCCCCGGGGTGAGATCAGATAAATAGTGTCCCCCTCAACGACACCCAGGTTTTTAGCGAGCTCTTTACCCAGGATTATTCCGGGCA
>JAFDFH010000083.1 GCA_019309945.1 Deltaproteobacteria bacterium | reverse complement strand
CGTAGTCGGTGGTCATTTGATCGGAGCAATGCGTGTCTATGCTTCTGAACCCTGGGAGTTCACCCTTGAAGATGTCAATTTCGTCCAGGCTCTGGCTCAAATAGCCGGAATGGCAATAAATATGGCCAGGTATACCAAGGGCTTAAAAAGCAGCATTGATGTCCTGAAAACAATGAGGGAAGTTCAGACCCAGAGAACTACAAGAAGGACCCCATATGAGGGCGTTCCCATAAGTTTTCCCTCAGATAAACTCGGTAAAGAGGATTAATTGTCAGGATTGATAACTCAACGTTTTTTAGCACCGTCCACTCCGGCAGTCTCGAAAAAATATCTTAACGATACCGTGATGGACATTTAATGATTTTCACCGACCGAAACCGGATACGTTTAAATTTAGAATGAAGCTCCCCGCAGCAGAGCTGCGAGGCATTAAAGGGGTTTAAAAACCATTTTATATTGGAAGGGGACACGTCGTTTCCCCTTCCAAACTAACCCCTTCCTCTTTTTTCACCCCCCAGCAGAGCTGCAAGGAATTCTTTTGATTAAATCATTGAGAAAAAATTGTATGGATGATATATATTTATGTCCTATTTCGGAATGGCAAAACCTACCTGCCGTGGCAGGGCGCTGTGATGCATCTAATTTTTATTCGTGAATTACAACCAAAGTGCATATAAAACTATGATCGATGCACGAATAACATAGTGCCTGAACGAAAACTGCTATTTTCCCCAATTTCGGCGCCAGGCTCAGATTTTAATCCTCAAAATACGCTAATGTATTCCTGCGGTTAAAATCTTCGTCTTCCTTGAACTTGGAAAAACGATCTAGTTTTCGTTCGGGCACTACCTAAAAGAAAAGAAAATTGTGGCAATCAAAGGTTCGTTAGACACCATTTCACTTTCAGGTATCATACAACTGTTGTGTGAAGAGAATAAATCGGGACTGCTCCGTGTAGAAAATGACCAGGGCGAATTCCAGATCATTTTCAGGGAAGGCAATATCGTATATGCCATCAGGCCCTCTAAAAATGATCTTTTAGGAGACTTGCTAAAACAGGACGGAAGGATACTGGAAAATCAGGTTCAGCATTGCCTGAAAATTTCGAAAGAAAAAGAACAGGCGCTCGGAAAAACCCTCGTTGAAGAGGGATATATCACACCGGAAACACTTGCCGAATATCTCTACAAGCAAATCGAGGATGTTTTGTTCAATCTTTTCATGAGAAAACGCGGTGAGTTCGAATATACAGATGAGAAGATGAATCTGGACTGGCTTGCCGTAGTAAATATCAACACGTTAGGGTTGATTATTAATGCCGCCAACCGACTGGATGAAGCCGTCAGCAAAATAAAGAAAGATAAAACTATAGAGGATGACGAAAAAAATGTAAATTTAGATCAAGACAATGGATTTTCAGGTAACAAACAGAGTTTAGCACCAGTAACAGTGGAAAAAATCAGCAACTCCCCCGATACTGATAAAAAAAATATTTCAGATAAGCCCCCTTCGACTCAAACAGCTTCGCGTGGGCCTTCCAAACAAGCGGATACGAATGCGAATCAGGAACATAAACAGCCAAATGTAACAAAAGCCCCGGCGGAAACAAATCAAAAGCTTCATTCAACTAAAAAATTCTCATCATGGACGGTTATAATCTTAGCATTGTTGTCCTTAATCGGTTTAGGCACAGTTTTTATTTTATTTTATGCTCCTGAGAAAAGTAGTAAAAATAAATCTTCATTAATTAACGCTGAGGAAAAAATTCCTAAACCACACAAAGAGTTTTTAACAAAAAAAATTGTCCCTTCCAAAGAAAATCCGGACAATCAAAGCACTAATGATTCTTCGAATCGTCACCCTGACGCTTCTCATTTGGAATTTGAAGATAGCAAACATGAGTCTGTTCAATTATTAAAAGAACGGCTGGAAACAGAAATAAAAGAGTTCCTTTTTAATTGGAAAACAGCCTGGGAAAATTCTGCCGGTTTTAATGGCGAAACTGGAACTTATATGTCATTTTATTCAGATGATTTTTATGGAAATGGGTTGGATAAAAATGGATGGGTATCCGATAAGGCGACCAAAAACAAAAAAAAGAAGTGGATTCGTGTAGATCTTAAAAAAATTCGGATATCCGAACCATTAAGCGATCAAAAAGTTCAGGTAAACTTTTTACAGGATTATCGATCGTCTAATTTTACCGTATCATCAGAAAAAACCCTTATACTTAGAAAAGAAAGTACAGGATGGAAAATCATTGGTTTTGATACAGAAAGAAGTCAATTAAATTGGAAACGCGTTTTAGGCCGACTCAACCGGCAAGGCCTTTTGTTTTGTCAGCCCTACGATTACGGTCACAATTAAAACTTTGTTGGTCCATGAGAATTATAAATTATGAAACCTGAAAAAATCACATTGAAATTTTCTTTATTAATCTACTTCTCAGAATTAATCTTAGTTTTCCCCGGATAAAGGGGATATTCCCTTTCTGCACATTCCCAATAAAGCACTTCCCCATTCTCTCTGGCTATCCTGTCGAAACAACCTATACATATGAGCCCACCTTCATTGCCACCATTCAGCTTTTTCCACAAGCCATCAGGTGCAGTCCATAATGTTCGATACTCTTTTTTACAGATGCAACAGACTTCCATACTCATCTACCTCCGGCAACCTATCTGCCCAAATGGTTCATAACCAGCAAAACCTCTACAATTATTAGAGATCTTTGAAAAATGCTCATTTTTGTTCAAGTTCAAGGAAAGCACCATTATGTTGCTTGTATCAAAAAAAGATGATTTTTATATCAATATTGAATCTATGTAAAGGAGAATATTCAGCAACCCGGTATAATTTTAAATTATCCTCATTTTTATATAAATTTAATGCCTATGCAGTTAATTCCTAAATTCATGTTTTGATTTCGGAGCATTAGCAGTATCCGGGTTGTAATGAGATTCTGGAAACGTCATTCCGGCGAAAGCCGGAATCCAGTGACTTTTCAAAGCTTTTGGCAATCTGGATGCCGGATCAAAGCCTGCCCTGGACTCGATCCGGGGTCCGGCATGACGAGAGAACTTTGGCCTCTCAAAGATTATAATATTTTTCCTTTGATTGGGAGAAGGCTATTAGGAGCAAAGTGCATAAGCATTAAATTTGTTATATTGACTTTTGGTTTAAATAAATATAGTTTTTATTATGAGCCAATTTCAACAGGCACGTTTTCGCCCAGCACTCCACACCAGGCTCAAAGCTTAATCCTCGAAATACGCTAATGTATTCGTGCCTGCCCCGTAGATCCGGAAGATCGTAATGGGGCGGTTAAAATTTTCGCCTTCCTTGAACTTGGAAAAACGATCTAGTTTTCGTTCGGGCACTATTTAGATAATTAAATATTTCCTGAATTCCCCGTTCCCGAACAGTGAATTCTTAACAAAGATGAAGTAAAATCTGTAATCGCATCGTTGCGTTTGTTGCTATATCCATTTTGCTATGCCAGAGCTGCCCGAAGTTCAAACCGTAGTCGATGATCTGTACCGGTCCAATCTCGAAGGCGCCACCATTCAAAAGGCCAGAATTTTCTGGCCCCGCATCATCGATGGAAGGTCACCGAAGGTTTTTCGCCGCCTAATTCAAGGCAAAACCATCGGGACTATTTGGCGACGAGCCAAGTTCATTGTCTTTGACCTCATACCCGACATGCATCTTTTAGTACATTTGCGCATGACCGGCCATCTGCATTTGGCGGACGCCAATTTACCCCGGGGGCCCCACGAACACCTGCTGTTGGATCTAACCGATCGCCGTCAGCTGCGCTTCCACGACCCTCGCAAGTTTGGGCGTTTCTATCTGGTGGCAGATACCGATGAACTGATCGGAGGTTTAGGGCCGGAACCGCTTGATAAGCGCTTCACCGGCCGCATGTTGGCCCAACGCTTGGCTTCCCGCCAACGTATGCTCAAGCCGTTGCTGTTGGATCAAACCTTCATTGCTGGCTTAGGTAACATTTATGTGGACGAGGCCCTCTGGCAGGCACATCTGCACCCTACTCAAACGGCGGCCCGTCTCACTACTGAGGAGATTCAACGCCTCTACCGGGCTATCCGGAAAGTGTTAAGATCGGCGCTGACCCATGGGGGCACCACCTTGGGGCGCGGGCAAACGACCTTCTACTCTGTCAGCAGGCGAACCGGCCGCAATCGAGATCAACTAAACGTCTTTCGCCGCATTCACCAGCCCTGCCCACGATGCCGGACGCCCATTCAACGCCTGGTCGTGGGACAGCGCAGCAGCCATGTGTGCCCCCGCTGCCAACCCGCGCCTTGAAACCGGTAAGGGGCTAATCAGTGCGAACCCCCGGTGAATGGGAGACCTTTGGGAAATGCTCATTTTTGTTCAAGTTCAAGGAAGGCGATAATTTTAACCACAGGAATACATTGAGGATTTTGAGGATTAAAATTTAAGCCTGGCATAGAAATTGGGCAAAAAGGGGCGTTTTGGGTAGGTCTCAATGACTTTGCAGAATGGTATTACCCACCGCCGCTAAACACCGGGGTATCTGAGAAAAATAACTTCACGTTATTGGAAGAAAGGAGTCTTATAAAACAATAGGGGTGCCTGAAAAGTCTCTAAAACGTTTTTCTAAAAAGTTACAAAGATATGTGGAATTATGTTTAGGCTAATATGATCCAGGGATAAAATCTTTACCTGTGGTTTCTGCTCGCTTACGTCTATACTCTTGGACAATTCCAGACATACCATTGTCTCTGAGTTTCGCGGACAAAAGCATAGCTGCAGTGAAAAGCCCTATATTTGCCCCTACAAAAAGACCAATCAAAAATCCATTCAAAAACATACCTCACCTCACGATTATATTTACAAAATTGATTCCGTGATAAGTGCTTTTACTTCTTCTGGGCATAATAGCGGCAATGCTGATAACCCATCCAAATATTTATACTTTAAGTATGCAATTTAAATGCCAAATTTATTAGTAATTCAATATCAATAGGTTAGCAAAACGGTTATGAAAATGTAATGCAAAATTGTGGAATTTATGTCACAGTTTTATGAAAAAAAGTCCCTCTTCTTAGATTCCTGCCTCCTTGACATGCCCAAATCCCCCCCTTATGTTGCATGATGTATCATGTGTAAAAAAAAGCAATGCCTTGAAAATATGAATCATATAAAAATCAGAATAATCATTTGAAAACAAAATGTTTTAGGAGGATCCAATGAATAAAAAATATATTTATAATTGCAAAACATGTGCCCAAAAAGTAGAATTAAACGAGACCCCGAACACCATCCCAGTGTGCTGTGGTGAACGGATGAAAAAAGCTGAATCACTCGTTCCCTGCCGGATGGCCGAAACTGCGGAACATGCAAGGCTGGATAACATTAATGAGCCCTGCGATGACGGCAGAGCCGGAACGATTTAATATCAAAGGGAATATTTCAATGAAACAGATAGGTGAAATGTTATTGAGAAAAATGTCCTTTTCCGAAATTGTTATGGGCAATACAGCATTGGTAAGGGGAATGATCGAAGCCGGGACGCGTGTGGTGACTTCATATCCGGGTTCGCCGACACCGGAAATCGCCGAGGCGATTAAAAGCATCCCAAAAGACGAAAGGCCGTTTTACTTTGAATTTTCAACAAATGAAAAAGTAGCAACGGAAGTCGCATACGGTGCCGCCGTCAACGGACATCTCGCCACTGTTTTTTTTAAGAGCGTAGGTCTGAATGTTGCCGCTGATACCTTTGTCCAGCTCAATCATATGAATATCATCGGTGGGATGGTTATTGTCCTGGGTGATGACCCGGGCGCAAATTCCTCACAAAATGAACAGGATAACCTTCATTATGCCTATCTAAGCTACACACCTCTTTTTGAACCCTCAACACCGAACGAAATTTATACATTCTACAAGGAAGCAGCAAAACTAGCAACAAAAATGAAGATGCCGGTTATCCTCCGGCTGACCACCCATGTGTGTCATGCCAAAGAAAAGGTCATATTTGATGCCTGGCAACCTCTTGAATTTGATCAAACACCCCGCTTTGATCCGGAAAACGGGCCATACGTTCCGATTGCCGCCGAAGTGTTTCCGATGAAAGCAAAGGCACTCAAAAAGCTTGAAGAAGTAGCCATCGAAATGAACAGATCTGTGCTGAATCGCCTTTTCAACAATGGTAATAAGGCTCGTGGTATTATTACAATGGGACTGCCGTTTTTGTCTCTGATGGAGGCGCTTATAAATGCTGAAGAAAAACCGGACATTTTGAAGCTCGGCTGTGTATATCCGCTTCCCCAAAAAATGATTAAAGAATTTCTCCAAAATCATAAGGAAGTAAAACTGATAGAGGAGCTTGACAATGTTATCGAAAAAGAGATCAAAGCACTTGCTTATGATGAACAGATTCATACAAAAATAATCGGCAAGATGGATATCGCCGACTGGATCGGTGAATATACACCGGACAAAGTTTATCATATGCTCAGAAAAACCTGGCCCGATCTACTCCCTGAAAAAAGACCGAATAAAAAGAATTTTCCGTATGTCCCCCAACGCCCCCCTCAGATGTGTCCCGGCTGTGGCCACCGGAGTGCGTTTCACGCAATAAAAAAAGCCCTTGAAAACACTGACATTACGGTGGCGGACATCGGCTGTCATACGCTCGGTTTTCTCCCTCCTTACAAAATGGGCGAATTGCTAATGTGCATGGGAGCATCAACGGGGATTGCTTCGGGATTATCGCTTTTTAATGATTCCCGAAAAGTTGTTGCTTTTCTAGGTGACTCCACTTTTTTCCATGCAGGTCTTCCGGGAATAATAAACGCAATCTTCAACAAGCATAATATAACCCTGATACTGATGGAAAACGGCACGACCGCAATGACCGGTCACCAGGACCATGCCGCATCGGGACGGAATTTTAACGAGTTAACCGACAAAATCCCGGTGCGCAAGGTATTTGAAGGATTAGGTGTAAAACATATTTATGAGATTGACACCTATCAGCAAAATAAACTTACCGAACTCGTAAAGCAAGCGATTGAAGACAAAGGATTCAGCGTTGTAATTGCAAGGCACCCGTGCATGTTGAAATTCACAAGGGAACAACGAAGCAAGCCCGGATTTCAAGCCAGACGAGTTGAAATTGATCAGATGAAATGCAAACGGATATACGAATGTATTGAAAAATTTGCCTGTCCCACTTTTACACGTAATGACGACGGGAACATTGAGATCAACACGGACCTTTGTATTGGGGACGGCTCCTGTTTGCAAACGTGTCCAGCGACAGCAATTACACCACCGGAAATTGTCTAACCAACTGCCGACATCTCTTTCAAGCTCATGGAACTATGTTTGAAAGTACGTGAGGGATAAAATGGGTGCTTTTAACGTTTATATGACCGGGGTCGGAGGACAGGGAATAGGCCTTCTCAGTGAAATCCTTCTTAGAGCTGCAGACCACGCGGGTCATACTGTAAAGGGAGTTGACACACATGGGCTTGCACAAAGAGGTGGCATTGTGGTTTCAAGTTTGAGATATGGAGATAAAATATATTCTCCATTGATATCGGAAGGTGAGGCCGATGTGGTTATCGGCCTCGAGCGTCACGAAGCACTCCGCGGAATGAACGGCTACCTCAAAGACGGTGGTATTTTGATTTATTATAATACGGTATGGCAGCCACTAGAAACACGGCTCGATATTGCCGAAGAAGTAAGTGAAGAAATTATCCACCAGCAATGCCTTGAAAGAAACATCAGAGAAATAAAGGTGTTCCAAGCAGACCTAAAAGATGTCCGCATGCAAAATATCGTCGTGCTTGGATACATTGATAAGTACGAACTTATTCCAGGGATAAAAACGAATCACTATCAACAGGCAATGGTTGATCTGATGACGGGGAGCATGCTAGAAAAGAACATGAGCCTGTTTGATCAGGAAAGAACGCAAACTTCCCATTTGTCCTGAATAATACCAAAGCATAAACTGTCTGTGGACGGAGATGATTTGACAATAGTCAAAAACCGAGATCTACTTGACTTGACACCCACCAATCATATATCTGTACTTCAGGAATTTGCATAGGATCGTTGAAATCAAGAAAGCACAAAGTTTGAAAAGCCAAATTTTTAGATAATCAACATAACACATAAAAACATCGCATTACCTTGGGATCTTGCCAACACAACCACCTGCAGAAAGATAACTGAGGTACAGATATCATACGTTTGCACCTGTCAAGTCAAGTGAATAGTTAATTGGGGGGTCACAGTTTTATATGCACCTGGGTGTAATTCTCGCAGTGGTCGACTTCGTATCGTATTTTTTAAAAAATGAAGTCCCAGAAAATTTATGAATTGCGATCGTAAGATTAAATATTCAGGCGAGGAATTAGTGGTTACGATATCACAACTTCTGGGAGCGCTTTCAGATTCAAAATAT
>JAFDFH010000425.1 GCA_019309945.1 Deltaproteobacteria bacterium | reverse complement strand
GATCCTGTTAGCTCTGGAGCAAGTTTTATTTTAATCAGATCATCACAGCAGTAACGCCTGAAACCGATTTCGGCAAGTTTTATAGACCAACTCGATTTTCCTGCCCCTGACATGCCAATTAATGAAAGATACATAACCCCACCCACGTACATCGGAAAAGTTATAAATGAAGTTCAAAACACCTAACCCGGATAAACCGGAACCAAAAATATTTGCCACCAGGGCACAAAGACACGAAGGATTTTATTTTGTTATTCTGTAACTTCGCAAAAACTTATGGTTAAACCTACCAGCGGATGGCGCAGCGGGCTTCCCGGAACATATTGAAAAGTTACGTTACTCTTTCTTAGTGTCTTGGTGCCTGGCGAGAAGAAAAACATTTCGCCCCAAAGTACACAAAAAATTATTAAGGAATACCTTCCCATTACCATCAATTGAAGTGCTCCTGAACAATTTTTTGGGCCAATTCCATCGAACAAGTGAAAGCCGGTGACACCGGGTTTAATATATGAACAGCATCCCCGTCTCTTTTCACTATAAAATCCATTACCATCTCTTTGGTATTCCAGTCGACAAGTTGGGCACGAATTCCCACCTTGCTGCTGGGCGCAATATCTTCCGGGGACAGGTGTTTTACCAGCTTCTGCGCATCTCTGAAAAAGAAAGAGAAAATGTATTTCCTGGGCTCGCTCAAAGCAACGGATCGAAATTTTGGATTGGTGAAAAAGAGGGTAGCATCCGAAAACGCAATTGAAAGCCCTTCGTAATCAATGCCTTTAAAAATCCCGTAGTTTTCACGCCCAAAAGCAGGTATAGCGGTGGGGCCAATGTCTACATCGCCGTTAATACTTCGAGTGAAATGCACACCCAGGAAGGGATTTCGGATGTCCGGGACCGGGTAAATATTCCCGTTGACCGAATAGGGCACGGTGTTTTTCAGTTTCCGATAGATCCCTTTGAATGGAATCAGCCGATAATTCAGACCCATGCCAAATGCGCGGGCCACCCGGTCACAGTGAGCGCCGGCGGCGTTTATAAACCGGGAAAATTTGATCTTGCCACTGCTGGTGACGGCGTTGCTTGAACCGTCAAGGTCTTCAAAAAGACAGTTGGTGATAATTTTTACCTTCCCGGTGTTGATGAGATCTTTTTCCATACAATTTAAAACCGCCTGGGGATCCACCTGGGCGGTGTCGTATGAATACAGGGCCTGGCCTGTAGTCCTGGCATTGGGTTCAATATCCGCCAACTGTGCCTCATCAATCAGCTCCAATCTGGCTCCATTGGCGGTGCCCCGCTGATAAAGTTCTTTAAGCACTGGAAGCTCGGCCTCGCTTCGAGTGACAATTACCTTGCCTTTTTCAAGAACAGGCAAGCCCTTTTCTTTACAGTATTCCCGCATTCGAAAATTGCCCCGAAGACATATTTTGCCCTTTAGGCTGTCAGGGCTGTAGTAGATGCCCGCATGGAGTACGCCGCTGTTTCGTCCGGAAGCGTGACAACCCAGCTTAGATTCCTTTTCAATGATAACGATATCATCACAATTTTGAGCGACGAGTTCTCTGGCAACGGCAAGCCCAATGATACCCGCGCCGACAATGAGAATTTCAGTTTTTTCCGGAAGCACGTGTACGCTCCTTTTTCGAATTTATAGGTGTTCCCGGCAGTTTGCCAAGGAACGAGGTAACTTCTCAATATGTTCCGGTAGGCCCGCTACGCCATCCGGTAATTTTTTTCAATACGGCCAAAACTTGCAGTTAAGGGCTTCAAACAGTTGCCCGCTTTGAAAAAAATTACCGGATGACTCCTCTGGTAGGTTTAACCGTTTAAGTATAAGTTTTTGAGAAGTTGTGGTCATTACTTATTATCGTTTTCGAGATAGAACCGCCACTTGCAAAACACATCATCCGGATGGGGATCCGGTGGAGCAAAAATACATTCCACTCGTATTCGATCGTCAAGCGCTCGAGAAAAATTCGAAAACACCCCCCGATGCATCTCTTTGCATACAAACTCACCCAAACCTCGTCTGCGTCGCGCCTCTTGAGGGGGGCAGGATGGAACGGTAATGATTACTTCATCCGCTGTTTCCTGGATACTGTATCCTGTGATGATACACCAGGGGAAATACCGGATGGCCTTCACAAACCGTTTCAAGCCTTTATCCTGAAACTGAAAACGAGACAGCAAATCTTTTGCAGCCATGCCGGCCACGCGCCCCCACACTTCTTCATTAATGCGCTCCGCAGTAGATTGGTCAAAGTGTTCTGTCACGTAGATAAACCAAAACGCATCCATGACCCGGTAGTTCTGGAGAAGAAATTCCATGTAACGACGAAGCTCGGGAGTATCCATGTGCTCAAAGATTTCAAGATCCATGTGCCCATCCTTTCGAAGGTCAAACAACAATTCAACATTTCTTAATTTCACTATCCAAATGAGATGCTGTTTAAATTAATCATATATTAAAAGTCCCGTCAAGATGACTTTGAATTGCGTCAAAGTCTATAGGTCTTTGATTTAAAAATAAATCTTATAAATTAGCTTCTCCAATTTTTCCGATATCGACATGATTTGACATCCAATCCAATGATTTGATAATGTTTCGATCATATCATCGTTATTGTGCTGGTTTTTTTCAAAATGTAAATTCTTTATCCTGGAAAAAAAACTGATATTTTAAGATGTTACCAGGATTCACCGTAACTTCTCAATATGTTCCGGTAGACCCGCTGCGCCATCCGGCAATTTTTTTCAATACGGCCAAAACTTGCCGTTAAGGGCGCCTAACAGTGATCCGCGCACGGGATGTAAAATAAGTGTGTCGCTTAGCACAAACAGGCTACAATCAACAATTTATGCTGTTCGGATCACTGTAAGCCGCCCTAAACGGCTTCAAACAGTTGCCCGCTTTGAAAAAAATTACCGGATG
>JAFDFH010000424.1 GCA_019309945.1 Deltaproteobacteria bacterium | reverse complement strand
TGGCGCCCCGGCCGTCAAAAAAGCGGATAGAGGGGACCGCCATGAACACCCCTTCAGATGTGGACGGTAAAGAGAGATTGTCAAAGGCATTGTGCAATAAAGCCGGTTCGATTTCAATCGGCTGAAAAGATGCCTTTTGGTTTGTTGGGCCGAACATCCCACCCTTTTGAATGGCCCGCACCCACTCTTTTTTATCTCTAATTATTCTCTTGGCCAGCAGTTGACGGTAAATATATGTGTAGTAATTGTCGGTTTTTGAATCAGCGACGCTGCTGGGCAGAAATAAGTCGCCGACACTGGGAGCTTGAGTCAAATGCCCCATGGCCGGCTGCAGTGTGGAAACAATGTCACGCTTACCGCTGTATTCATCCCAGGTTTCCAGAGGTAATCGTGTAGGAATCACCAGATCTGCCAGTACGGCGGTTTCATCCATAAAGCTGGAAAAACTGACCACAAAAAGGTGCTTCGGTTTCAATGCATCGATTACACCACTTCCCGGTGGCAGTGAAAAAGCCGGATTGGTGTTATTGAGCAATAATACATCCACCGGTGCTTGGTTTAAGTGTTCAAAAAAGGTAAGAACTTCGGATCGCCGGGCGGCCGTTTCCACTTGATGCCGTCCATTGAAATCAAAAAGCGTAAGTTGAGGATCAAATATCAAGTTGAGCAGATTAACCGCCGTGTTGGTTTGGAGGGCATTCGGATCAACGCTGCCGGACCCGATAATCAGGGGCTTTTTAGCATTCCGTAGACGGGTTGCCATCCGGTCAAAATTTTCAGCCGAAATGCCTGATGCTCCGACAACGGCTTCTCTGGTGAATGGTGATGCTACCCTTTTAATGGTGGATCGAAGCGATCCCGACAGATTCTTTCCATAACCGGATTCCATAACATGATGGACCAAGCCCATGGCCACATGGGCTTCGGAACCGGGTTTGCAGGACAGCCACAGATCAGCATTGGCCCCGGTTAAAGACAAGTAAGCGCTGACATGACCAAAGAAACCCTTCGACCCGTGATCAAGGGCGTGCATGGCCTTGAATTTGCGTGCGTATTCAACCGGAGACAGCCATGTTTCCAGAAAATCCGCTCCGAAAGATAGCAGCACATCAGCCTTATCCATATGATAAGAGGGCAGGCCCTGAATTCCCAGGATATTTTCATTGGCGGTTTTGAGGGATTCATAGGCCTGGGGTTCAAATACAAGCGGGGCGGGTGAGTCCCAGCGTTGTAATGCCTCGGTAAAAAGGGTCCGGAGGCTCTTCCCGACGACTTCGGTCAACATGCGGACTCTATTGCTCCCCTTGCGGGCGGCCTGTGAAGCTTTCTGTTGTAAAAGTGCTTCAGCCTGGGAGAATGAAATCGGTCGCCATTGACCCTTTGCTTTTAACAGGGGGGTTTTGATCCTGTCCGGATTGTAGATCCCCTGCAACGCTGCCTGGCCCCGCATGCAAAGTTTGCCCGCATTGATCGGGTGTAAGGGGTTACCCTCAACCTTAATAATTCGTCCTTCTCTATTTTTGGCAATGATGCCGCAACCCGCAGGGCATTCGCGGCAAGTGGAGGCGTACCAGTCAGCTTTTCCCGGCACCATGTCATCGGGAGCTTCAACTAGAGAAAAAAGTCTATTTTCAGATTCGGATGTGCAGCCGGTAGCAAATTTTAGACTGCCGATACCGGCAATTTTAAGGAAGGTTCGTCGATCCATTTAATCGGTTAGTCCTGATTCAAGAAAAAATAAATGAGGTTAGGTGTGGTGGAATATGTTTATGAAGGATAATATTCTTATTTTTGACCTTTTTGTCAAGATGATTGTTACCATCAAACCATGATCCCAAAACCAATTTGCGCTAAGCGAGGATCCCCACGGTTAATCGTTCGTGGGAGTGGAAAAATTGGTACGATGCCAAGAGTGAGCATTGATGTAAAGTGACTTGACATGCGCAGGAGCAAAGGCCCGCGAGGAATCAAGATTGGTATTCAGCTGGCTGTATCATCATATAACGGATGAGAACAACTTATGGGCCTGCTATAAATGGATAGATGGCGCTAAGGCCGTTGGTAAGGATGGTGGAACCATGGAACAATGGGGAATCGTCTTATTTTCTGAATTCATGGCGTGGATCGCAGCTACATTTGACGCTGGATTATCAAGGTCCTGTGTATACATCACACCACTCGTCCCGGCATCTATCATTTTAAGGGCTATCACAGCCATGGGGGTTTCAACGTCTGAGAGTCCATAGTTAACCCTGTAATAAATAGCTCTGGTATCATACTTACTTGCAAGGACCCGTTTGTAAGCCTCCATGATCCCGTCTTCGGTTACGTTTAAAACGGTCCGATACAGACCTGCGAATGATGACAGCGAATCCTCTGCCATTGCACTGCTGCGCATGGCTATGCGGGTATCCTTGCCTTCAGATCTTTGAAGGGCCCTAAACGCATCGAAAATTGCCTCTTCGATGTCCGGCGGGATTTGGGCATTCATTATCATCTGCATTAGTGCGTGAGATACAGCCGTTAGCGATTCAGAAGAATGAATATCGAGTCCGGTGAGCCTTGCATCGATCGATTTTCTGAGGTTGTTGAATTCAATAAAATAATAAAATGCATTAGTAGTGATCACAAACCCTTTGGGTACGGGGAGTCGAAGATCTCGTTGAATAGCAGCCAGATTCAGGGCTTTTCCGCCGACTTTGCCGTGAGCGTCAGAGGGAATTTCCTCTAAAGGTAGCGTGAATGGCGGAGAAAAATCATATTCAGGTGGAGCAAGCATAAACCTGATATAAAAATCGAATTTTTTAAAATAATCTCTCAGGTTCACGTAACGGGAAGGACACATCCTGGACAGATCATCGATCATGTTGGATACATAATGGGAAAAATGATCATACTTGTCTTCAATAACTTTAAAGTCGACCCTGATTTG